>JAFZZV010000044.1 GCA_017828855.1 Oscillospiraceae bacterium
CATGTATTTGATCGCCTGCTGGCAGCAGAAGAAACATGCCTTGAAATTGACATCCATCACCCAGTCGAAGGTCTCCTCATCGCAGGAGTCCAAAGGGCTCACAGGCGTGACACCGGCGTAATTGAAAAAGCCGTCTATCTTTCCGTAATGCTCGTATGCCTCGTCAAAGAGCTTTTTGCAGTCGTCGACCTTTAGCAGATCCGTATACACGAATATGCCGTCAGAACCATATATGCGGATGTTCCTGAGGGCTTCCTTTGCAGCCTTCTCATCACGGCCGCCGATGACGACTTTTGCACCCTCCCGGCCGGCGACTTCCGCAAAAGCACGTCCGACGCCCTTTGTCCCTCCTGAAATAACGATAACCTTATCTTTCAAACGATCCATTCAGCTTCAGTCCACCTTTCTGTCCTGCTCTGCTTCTTTTGTTACTGAAGCTCGAGAGCCTTGTTGACATCAAATCCGTTAAGCAGGAGGTTCCTGCCGTCCTCATCTGTCACTTTGACCGTATTCATGTAATACTTCAGCGTATCTGCAAGCGCCATCTTGCTGTCACAAACAAGATACATCCTTGTCAGTACCTGTTTCTCGTTCCCTATCCATTCAGGAAGCACCGTGTCTCCGACATGCAGGCGCTGAACATTTGCCACGACACGTTTATCATTCTCCCACTGATCCAGGCCTTCTATCCTGGCGATCTTCCCTTCCCTGAGCAGGAACCAGAGCGTCGCCGCCCACTTGCCGCGCAGTCTGGCATCATCGTCTCTTTCCAGATCCACATCTCCTTCCGAGCCTGTCAGAGCAAAGCGGATGAGCATCTCACGCTGATCGAATCCGTGTATCGCCTTCATGAGCAGGTGAGGAGCCTCACCCTGAAGTCTGAACCCGGTGTCATACACATAAAACTCGCCGTTCTCATAGAATCCTGAAAGCATCAGAACTCCGTTCTTGATCCCGATCTCCTTAAAGAGACGGATGACATTCGGATGCATCCGTTCATAGTATTCGTCCAGATGCTTGGAGGGATATGTTCCGCCGAGACAGACGCGTGAGAGTCCCGGTTGTTCATCGGTGGTGTACCTGTCATAAATACAGGAAGCTGAACAGTACCCGTCCTTGAAGGTGTAGTACATGCCCATATCGTCGCACTGCATATACTTCTCAACAATGAAGCGCTTCGAGTGAGATGCATCCAGTGCAGTCCGGACTCCCTGTCTCAGCTCATCCTCGTTATATGCGACGGTCATCCCGACTCCGCCGCCGTTGTCCACCGGCTTCACCATGACCGGATACTGGATCTTGTCCAGATCTTCTCTGTTCATCTCGGCATCCAGATAGAACTCCGGTATACCGTGGACACCGTACCGCTCGCAGGTCGACTTGAATACATCCTTGAAGCTGAAGACATCCACTATCTTCTGAGTGGCATAACAGGGCAGATCCAGAGCCTCGCAGACCTTGCAGTACATAGGAACAAGGATGTCTGCAACGCCAACGAGCACACCGTCCACCTGCTCTTCCGTAGCGATCTTTATGACCGCTCCGACATCAAGTCCTTCAAAATCGTAAGCCTTCCAGGCATATGCCTTTGCAGGATCCTCATGTCTGGCAGAGGCCACTATGGTTTTTATTCCCCAGTCATTCGCTATCTCGACGAGCGGAATGGTCTCAGGATTCCCGCCGAGGATCAGCAGTTTCTTCCCTTCAAACTCACTCTTCATCTCTTTCTCCTCCGTAAACGGTCCTATCAGTTTATCCTGTATGCTTCGCCCTGCTGCATGATGAGAGATGGTATCTGCTTCTCCGCAGTCAGGTCATAGAAAACTTTTATATCCCCGCCGTGTGACGCGAACATGCCGTAATGACAGGGCACTGTGACGGACGGATGCAGTTCTTCAGCCAGCTTTACGGCATCTGAACTGTCCATGTTCCCGTACATCCCGTTTATCGGAGCGATCAGAACATCCACAGGCTGAGGTATCTCACCTGCTCTGTCCAGTCTCAGACAGCTGTCTCCGACTTCATAGATCGTTCTGCCGTCCACCTTAACTACCACACCGACCGCATCAGGCGCTCCCGTGCCGTGATCACAGTTGACGAAAGTGATGTCGAAGTCTCCTTCTTTTATGTGGTCTCCGGGTTTAACATAGTTTATCTGTTCGCCGTAGTATTCCAGCTGAAGCTGGTGAACGAGCTTTTCACAGTCCACTGAGCAATACAGCCTGGCTCCGCGATCCAGCATCTGCGGGACCGCATCGACATCGAAATGATCCCGGTGCGGATGAGTGCATACCACGACGTCGAACGGGAGCTCTCCGGCACTTAAAATATGAGGCAGGAGACGCTTGAACCCTTTGTGTCCCTCAAGCCTCTCCACACAGTCGGACAGATACAGATCTATGGCCATAAGCTGACCGTTTCCGCTCTTTATGATGAAACCCGCCTGCCCGGTTGAGAACAGCGCCGGTCCTCTCGTGTTCAAAACAGTTAATGCAAAATCACGCATGGGTCATGACCTCTTTCTTTCTGTTCGCTCTCTCTTCCATTATCTTATCGATATCAAGGAAACGCTCCACCAGCTGCTCCTTCTCTTCCGTTATCGAGACCGTGAGGATCTTATCAATGTCGACACCGGATCCGGTAAGCCTTTTCTTTATGTCTTCGCCAAGTGCTCCGTCGACTGTGGCAATCAGGATATAGTCATAATTAAGATCGGATACGCTCTCCACCGGATCAACATCGAGGCAACAGCGACGGTATTCCCAGAAATCGTCATCGATCCAGGCAACAAGTTCACAGTGCTTCGTCTCCCTGAAGCGTCTGACGAGCTGCTGGCCGAATGTCCCAGCACTGTATATTACTACTTTTTTCCCATAATACGATCTGTCAAATACTGAGAAATCGTCATGAGGCAGATGTCCGCCTGAGCGTATGACGGCTATCGACAGGATATACTCCCGTACCTGTTCAGCGATGTGAAATCCCGCAGGAGTATTCCCGGCCCAGTCGTCAAGATACCGGTAAAGATACAGCAGCTTCTGCGCCTCCGCAGCATAGTCGTCGCTCTGTTTGAGCATCGAATCTTCTCTCTGCCGGTAGTGATAATCGGCGTTATCGATCACCGCTACACGTTCGCAGGAAAGAAGAGCAGGATATGTTACTGCAGCATCTTCCCCTATGTTTATCCGGTTATCCACCCGGCTCTGCGGTCCGATAACGATATTCCTTCTGAACAGTTTGTTCCAGACATATGTGCTGATCCCCGGCTTGTAGAAACACGGGCTGGAGATCATGTTTTCCCACAGCTCCTTCAGTTTCTCGCCCTGATATACCCCGCAGGGCAGATAGTTGGCAAATCTAGTCGACTTCGTAAAGAGGTTCCTTGTAAACCCGGCACAGACCATGTCTGCCTCGTTCGCCTTTGCAGCTGAATAGAGCGCTTCTATAAAACCGGGTCCGACCCAGTCGTCACCGTCGACATACGTGATGTACTCCCCATTCGACTGCTGCAGACCTGCTTTTCTTGCACTTACCAGACCTCCATTGGGCTTGTGAATGACCTTTATCCTTTTGTCCTTTGATGCGTAAAGATCACAGATATCCGCGCTTCTGTCTTTCCTCCGTCATCCACCAGTATGATCTC
>JAFZZV010000045.1 GCA_017828855.1 Oscillospiraceae bacterium
CAAAGATACCTCTGCCGGAAGAAGCTCAGATCTTTGATTCTTATGTATGTGAGTGCTGCGGTGAAACGACTGCCGCGAACTGGATCCGGATTCAGAACGGAAAGAAACTATGCATAGACTGTGCACAGGCATACGACCGTTTCAATATTTGATCATTGCCGGAACTACACGCAGAGAAGACAACGGAGGACAGAGATGGATCCAATGGAGAACAAGGAAGCATATTACGACTTCACGAGACCGAGCCGCTATGAGCTTCAGAAATACTTGATAAATGACGGGAAGAAGCACCCGTTCGCGCTGATACTCCCGGGAGGCGCTTACGCCGTGGTGTGCAACTTCATTGAGGGCAAACCTTATGCCGAGGCGCTCAACAAAAAGGGCTACAACGCGTTTGTCCTGTACTACCGCGTTAAGGACGAAGCGAGATATCCCAATCCCCAGGACGACGTCAAGAGGGCTGTGGGCGAGATATTCTCCCACGCTGAAGAATGGGGAGTCGATACAGAGGGCTGGTCGCTCTGGGGCAGCTCAGCCGGAGGGCATCTGGCTGCCAGTTACTGCCTGGACAGCTATGAGGCGCCGAAGCCGGTCACAGTCGTGCTCTGCTACGCTGTCATAACCATGGGTGAAAAGACTCATCCGGAGTCCCGCGACTTCCTTCTCGGACAGGATGCCGATCCCTCCATGATAGACAGGATGTCCGTCGAGAAGCACATAACACCTTCCTATCCTTCCGCTTATGTATGGTGCGGAGATGCCGACGAGCTGGTGGATCCGGACAACACCAGGATGATGGGAAAGGCCCTGGACGAAGCCGGTGTCCCCAACAGGACTGTCGTATTTAAAGGGATACCGCACGGGGCTTCTCTCGGCACCGGAACCGTCGCGGAAGGATGGCTGGACGATGCCGTCGAATTCTGGGAAGAACAGAGAAAAGCGTCAAGGAATTAAAAGAATAACGAGGCTGCCATGACACAGTTCAGAAAGTATCTCCCTCCGCTCATAATACTTGCAGTCTTTGAAACAGTAGCCGTGACGCTGTGGCTCACCAAGGATAACATCTTCTATCTTTATAACTTCAGCTATATCGGGGCATCCATAGCTCTCGGTATCTTTCTGTTTATTAAGAAGTACAGGTACGCCAGACGTATCGTCCAGCTGCTGGTGGGGCTGTATATGCTGGTCTATCTCGGCATCATCTGCCGCGAGAACATGCAGATCGAGGGGTTCTGGTACTATCTGTTCACCGGAGTGTTCGAGGCGGCGACCATACACTACGCGGTCGCAAAGATATTCGGACCTCTGGTCTTCGGGAGGGGCTGGTGCGGATACGCGTGCTGGACGGCGATGGTGCTGGACTTCCTGCCGTACAAAACGCCCGCGGGACCGAGAAGGAAGATGGGATGGATCAGGTATGTGACATTCGCGGCGTCGCTGATCTTCGTGGCGGCTCTGTTCCTCGCCGGGGCAAAAGACATGGAGCGCATAATGTTCCTGGCGTTCATATTCGGTAACATCGCATATTACGCAGCCGGCACAGCGCTTGCTTTTGCCTTTAAGGACAACCGCGCCTTCTGCAAATACATCTGCCCGGTGACGGTGTTCCTTAAGCCCATGAGCTACTACTCGCTGTTCCGCGTAAAGTGCGACAAGAGCAAGTGCATCAGCTGCGGGAAATGCAGCCGAGTATGTCCGATGGACGTGGACGTGACGGATGATTCCCGAAAGAGAAAGAACGGCACCGAGTGCATCCTTTGCATGGAGTGTGTCAGGAACTGCCCTGTGAAAGCGCTATAAATGAACGATCCCATTCAAAAAGAGAAAAGAACGAATTACGAGATCCTGGCTGAGGAAGCCCGGGCACGCTTATCGTCCATGGACATGCAGGAGATCCGACGAAGGACAGGCATTGAACCTCAGGATGGTGCTTTCCGTGTAAGCCTGCTCGGACGCAGATATTCGGTGAGCGCGGAAGACGGAGCAGTGACACTGGAAGACGGAACGCCTGCAGACCACAACGTGTGCATGATCCTGTATGATCTTCTGGGCTATTCGGAAGAAGGCGCAAGCCCTTCCGGGGAATACACTCAGGTGCAGAACCTGGCAAAGGTGGTATCCACGGTAAAGTACGCGGGGCAGGGCATGCATGACCGCACGGCGCAGAGTATGGACGGAAAAGATGAGCAGCTCATCGCTGCATGCGAAGCGCTTGGCGGAACGCCCTGGGGCAAAGGCGACGTATCGTATATGATCCCGCTGTACGGAGAACTCAGGTTCGTGTTCTCGTTCTGGGACTCGGACGACGAGTTTCCCGCGTCTGCAAATGTCCTTTTTGACAGCAGCTCACTGCAGTACATGCACTACGAGACGCTTTGGTACTGCCTCGGACATATCTTCTCGAGGATCGCCGGGGAGATGGAGAAAGCAGACTGACCGTACCGGTCACCTCACAGACGCGGATACGGAAGGAAGAAGGGCAGGACTGGAGGTACAGGCATGGCTCTCAGGATAAGGACAGCGGTCCCAAAAGACGAAACAAGGATCAGGGAGCTGTTTCTGGAGATGCTGCAGACGATATTCCCGGACAGGGACGCGGAAGGCTACGAAGACGGGTATCTGGACAGGTTCTGGAACGGGACGGAGAACCGCATCTTTGTAGCGGAAGATGACGATGTGATCGCTTTTCTCTCTGCCGAAGTCCACACTGAGCCTGTGAAATACATCTACCTGGATGACTTTTCCGTTACGGCTGCTTACAGGAACAGGGGGATAGGCACGGCACTGATCCGTATGGCGGAAGCCTATGCGGAAGAGAAGTCAGCATCCGCAGTGCTCTTGCATGTCGAAAAGACGAACATATCAGCGATGCGCCTGTATGAGAGGCATAAGTACTCGGTATTTCGCGATGACGGAAACAGGCTCCTCCTCAAGAAGGACACAGCGCAGCAGCGGGCTCAGACTGTCTGATGGTAGATGAATAAAGGTCATTCCGTATACCGGACGGGGACAACAAGAAACTGCAGGTCATACATATGACGTCAGATTAAGTAGTAAGATGATCATACTAAGATACGGAAACACCAATACATTCTATATTCAGGGAGACGGATGCGGACTGCTGATTGACACGGATTATGCGGGGACGATACGCGCATTCTACAAAGCCCTTAAAGCGAACGACATCGGGATCAGTGACATTACTTTTATTCTGGCCACTCACTATCACCCGGATCACATGGGGCTGATCAGCGAACTGACGGACCGGGGCGTCAGTCTTCTGCTGGCCGACGTTCAGAAAGGACAGGTGCACTATTCCGATCACATATTTGAGAGAGACGGAATACCGTACAAGCCGATAGACGAGACTTCCGCGACACTGATAAGCTGTGACGAGAGCAGGGCTTTCCTGTTGGAGATGGGCATCTCAGGCGAGCTGATACATACGCCGAGCCACAGCGAAGACAGCATCTCGCTCGTG
>JAFZZV010000046.1 GCA_017828855.1 Oscillospiraceae bacterium
ATCCCGGTCAGAAGACTATGGAAGGACGGGATATTCCTGACTGCGGACGGATACTCCAGGACGTGGAGGTTCTCGGACATAAACTACTCCGCGGCGGGAGAAGAGGACAAAGAGTCCATGTTCCGCAGCTACTGCGAGCTGCTCAACTCCCTTGATCCTAACGCAAGGACTAAGATCACGATATATGACAGGAGAATTAGGAGGTCTGACTTTGAAGACTCCGTCCTCATGAAGGAGAAAGGCGACGGACTGGACGGCTACAGGAGGGAATACAACGGCATACTGTTATCCGGCGCGACGGAATCCAGCGGGATAATGCAGGAGAAGTTCATCACCGTCACCGTGAGAAAGAAGGATATAGAGGAGGCAAGAGCCTATTTCGCCAGGACGGAAGCGGAGCTTGCAGCGAAGTTCTCATCGCTGGGCTCCAGGATGACACCGGTGGATGCCGGGGAGAAGATAAGGCTGCTTCACGATGTATACAGGGGCAGCGAAGAGAGCGTCCCGTTCGACCTGGATGAGGCGGTCAGGCTGGGAAAGGATTTCAGGGACTACATCAGCCCGGACAGCGTTGAGATATCCTCTTCCGGGATAAAGCTGGGTGAGAGATATGCATGTGTCCTCTACCTCAAGCACTATGCCAGCTATATCAAGGACAGCATGATAAAGGAGCTGACGGACATAAGCCCCGGACTGATGCTGTCGATAGACATGATCTCCATACCTACGGATGAGGCGATAAAAGAGGTCGAGAACAGGCTTCTCGGAATAGAGACCAACATCACCGCATGGCAGAGAAAGCAGAACAGCAGCAGCAATTTCAGCGCTCTGGTGCCCTATGACATGGAGCTTCAGAGGCAGGAGACCAAGGAGTTCCTGGACGACCTTTCAACAAGGGACCAGCGCATGATGATGGGTCTCGTAACGGTCATGGTGACGGCCGACACGGCTGCTGAGCTTGAGGAACTGGTCGATACTGTAAAATCGGTCGGAAGGTCTAACATGTGCCAGCTCTCGGTCCTCAAGTTCCAGCAGGAGGATGCACTTAACACCGTGCTGCCCATCGGCACGGCAAGGATAGAGGCATACAGGACGCTGCTCACGGAGAGCCTTGCGGCGCTGATGCCGTTCAAGGTGCAGGAGATAATGGACCGCGGAGGGATATACTTCGGAGTCAACGCGATATCGCGGAACCTCATACTGTGCAACAGGGAGAAGCTTATGAACCAGTCCGCGTTCCTGCTCGGAGTGCCGGGTTCAGGCAAGTCCTTCTGCGCAAAGGAGATGATCATGTTCCTGTTCCTCAACACGGACGATGACATACTGATCTGCGATCCGGAAGGCGAGTACGCTGCGCTAGCGGAGGCTGCGGGTGATGATGCGGTATCTGTAAAGATCTCGGCGGAAGGTGACGACAGGCTCAATCCCATGTATCTGGAGAGCGGTTACGGGGACAGGGATCCCGTCGTGATCAAGTCGGAATTCATAATGTCCCTCATTGAGAGGATGGAGAACGGTCCGATCGGGCCCAAGCACAAGTCCGTGATAGACAGGTGCATTGCTTCCGTATACCGGGATTCAGGGAAAAAGGGAACGGTACCCACTTTGACCGATCTGCGGGAGAAACTTATGCAGCAGAAGGAGCCGGAAGCGGCAGAGATAGCCCTTTCACTGGAACTTTACACCACCGGGTCACTTAACATATTCGGCGGAGAGAGCAACGTGGACCTTGACAGAAGGATGGTGGTCTTCGATATACACGAGCTGGGAGAGAACCTCAAGCCGACGGGCCTGCTTGTCATAACGGACACGATGCTCAACAGGGTATCCTACAACTGGAAGCAAGGGAAGAGGACTCACGTCTTTATAGATGAGTTCCACGTCGTGTTCTCCAACGAGCATTCAGCGCAGTTCTTCTCGTCCGCATGGAGACAGTTCAGGAAGAGGAACGCATATCCCACAGCGATAACACAGAACGTTGACTATGTTCTTGATTCGGTACAGGCGAGGACAATGCTGTCTAATTCCGAGTTCATAGTCATGCTGAGCCAGGCATCGTCCGACAGGGAGAAGCTCGCGAAACTGCTCAGCATATCGGACGAGCAGCTCAGCTATATAAAGAACGCTGAACCGGGATGCGGACTGATAAGGTACGGCGGAGCGCTGGTGCCTTTCATAAACCGGTTTCCCAGGGACACGGAGCTATATGAACTGATGACGACTACACCCGGAGAAGGAAAGTTCAGTATTGGACAGATCAGAAATGATGCTGTAACCTGACCCTTTTGTGGTATCCTTAATACCAAAAAAGGTGAAAGGAGAATACATCATGATCATACAGTTCTACCTCGCACCAGCAGCCGGCAAGCGGCTGATAGCTAAAGGAGTAGCGCAGCTTGACAGCGTCAAGGCAGCACTCAGAAGCGGAACGGTCCTGATCATAGGAGGGACCACGAACGCCGCAGTGGCGGAGGAGCTGCTTGCGTCTATCGGCGAGACGGAAGGCTTCGATAGGAAGGGATTCTTCCGCGGTATAACCGTTCCTAAAGGTTATAAGTATACGCCTAGGGAGTCCATCGGAGATGTAGTGATCAAGGACGGGAAGTGGATGAGAGGCATGACGGTCTACGATGCCTGCGCAGACCTAAGGAAAGGCGACATAGTTTTCAAGGGAGCGAACGCGGTCAATCTGGAGGATGACCAGGCAGGAGTGCTTCTCGGAAGCGACAATATAGGAACGGCGGGACCGGTCCTCACGGCCGTGTACGGCAGGAGAGTCAGCCTGATAGTACCGGTAGGAGTCGAGAAGCGGGTCACCGCCCCTCTTAAGGATCTGTCGGACATGTGCAACTCTCCGGATGCATCCGGCCTCAAGTTCCTGCCTCTTCCGGGTGATATATTTACCGAACTTCATGCTATAGAGACTCTGACCGGAGCATACGCGGAGATCCTGGGAGGCGGCGGGATCTGCGGTGCGGAAGGGGGCTGCTATTTCTTGGCGGAAGGCACGGATGATCAGATAGAGAAGCTGAGAGCTGTCATAAGCGAAGTGGAGACGGAGCAGTCTTTCATTCTGGACTGAAGACAGAAACAGTAACGTAAGAAGAAAAAACCGGACAAAATAGAAACACATCAAAAAATGCGCTGCATCCGGTCTCCGGTAAGAAGACTCGTGCAGCGCATGGCTGTTGTTTCAGAGCATATTAAGTGAGACGGTCAAGCATATATCCGGCATATCTCACGGCAAGATCGGTATCGTAAACGGTTTCAGCGCTTTCCGTGTAATCAGCAAGTGCCGCGCTGATGAGAGGGCGGAACTCTTCCGGGATCCTGGTCAGTGCCCATTCTCCGCCTTCCTTCTTTGAAAGGATCAGTCCCTCCTCGCGGAAAGCGAGGGCTCTCGCGAGGTTCAGAGTGACATAAAGAGGATTCCCGGAGATACTCTCACGCGCGTCGGATATGTCGTACCGGATGGAGTCCATGATATAGCCTGTAGGCACTTCGGAGAAGACTTCTTCAATAGGCTTTCCCAGAAGGCATTCGCCTCTTGCGCAGATCACGGAAAAGTGTGAGGCAAGATCCTTATCGGTGCCGCGCATCCTCCTTATGAATGCTTCCGGATCCGTTTTAACGCTGTCCAGATGTCCTCTGGAGAAATGGAACTCGTACGGCGTCGGATATTCGAAAGGAGAACAGACATCTTCTCTGACTACGCTCATCTCGATGCCCTTGGCAGGACCGCGGGAATCTATATCGACGCACATGTCAAGAAAAGGACGCTTGGGCTGTTCCGGCATGCCCCCATTGATCACGACGATCAGGTCAAGGTCGCTCCTGTCCGGATTGAAGCAGCCCATCGCGGCCGAGCCGTGAAGGTATACTCCGGTCAGCAGGTCCCCGAGAATAGCGGCGGAACGCTGAGTGAATTCTTCCAGAAGGTCTGTGAAGCCTCACATGACTAAAGTCACGTGCTTCCTAATGCCGATATGATGTCGGTTCCTCTTTAGGAGGATCGGACTTCCTTTCCACCATACAGCCTGTACTCAGATACCTGCAGCCTATGCTGCCGCAAGCTCCGCATACAGGTCAATCAGCGTGGATAAGGTGCAGGTGCTTCTCCTGGCCAGCTGAGGATCTTTTGCCTCTGCCGCCAACCTCTCCCTCTCGGGCAAG
>JAFZZV010000047.1 GCA_017828855.1 Oscillospiraceae bacterium
ACTGGAGAGTAAAACCGATCACGTCGAAATCGCACAGCGGCGTGCGGCTCTCAAGCGAAAACAGCGGGACGTTCTCTTTCTCCATCTGCTCCCTCATATCGAACCAGGGAGCAAAGAACCTCTCGCACCATATGCTCTCATCGCTGTTGAGGACGTTGTACATGATCTGCGTAGCCTGGCTTGACATCGCGATCTCATATGTGTCCGGAAAACAGAAAGCAAACCTCGTGTCCACCTTATCCGGGTCTTTGTATACGACACCCAGTTCCCCGCCGGTATATCTGGCAGGTTTCTGTACGTTGGAGAGCATCCTGTTGAATACTATCTCATCCATTTCTAAATACTCCGCGAAGTGTAAAGCTTAATGCCTTTATAGTCTTGATCGACGTCTTTTATTGATCTTCAAAATGTGATATGATTCCTTTCGCGAGCAGATCAGACGGCAGCGCGTTATTACGTGAGGAAAGTCCGGGCTCCACAGGGCAGGATAGCTGCTAACGGCAGCCGGAGGCGACTTCAGGGAAAGTGCAACAGAGATATACCGCCTGATTCTTCAGGTAAGGGTGGAAAGGCGAGGTAAGAGCTCACCGGCATGACGGAGACGCCATGGCCATGTAAACCCTATCCGGAGCAACACCGAACGGAACGATACGTCTGCCCGGCGTGTTCCACAGCGTGGCTGGAGCTGAATGGCGACATTCAGTCGAGACAGATTGCCGTCCTCGACAGAACCCGGCTTACAGATCTGGTCGCATCTATACGACATGCAGGATCGGTCTATCCGGTCCTGTTTTTTCCTTTATCACAACGACCCCCGGATGCTTACGCATTCAGGGGTCTGTTCTTCTGAATAGATCAGCGATTGTTTACGAGAACGAAGATATTGACGACAAGCGTCAGAATGAAGAAGAAGATCACGAGGACCTTTGTGATCTTTGCAAGCTTCTCATCGTTCGAATTGCCTCTGCCGCCGAATGCGTTATCTGAACCGCCGGCGATGGCGCCGGACAGACCGTCTGATTTATCTGACTGAAGAGAGACGAAGAGCACGATAAGAAGACTGATGACTATAAGAAGTGCTCCGCCTACGATTTCCCAAATACCCATAGTATTCCTCCAATTAGTGACAAACGGAATCATAACACAGGCATGCCCAAAAAGCAACACCTATTCTCTTGAGACACCGTCCTGCGCGTCGCTGTCACGGAACAGAGCCCCTGCTGCGGGAAGGTTCTTCGACCTGTATCTGTGCATGGATCCTTTGACGATGACATCCGACGTACTTACCTCCTTCAGGGTCTGCCCCTTCCTGAGCGTCATGACCTGCACGCCCTGAGTGCTCTTGGTCGTCTTGAGCGGTATGAGAGCCGTATTGAGCAGCAGGCATCTTCCGTTCGTGGAGAACAGTGCAAATTCCCTGTCCTCGGTCACTGCGGCAGCCCTTACCAGATTTCCCTTTGAAGAGCACGCTCCGGTCAGTTTCTTCCTGTTGAGCTTGGTCTCGTAGGCGCTAAGGGGCACCCTGGCGGCCTTGCCGTTGTCGTAGAAGAATACACCGTTACCGGAGAAATCCTGTGTGGCGATCATTGCGGTGCAGTATTCACCGTCGGACATCCCGAGTTTGGAGGGAACGTAGTCTCCGATCACGCTAGCCTTGGTCTCATCGAAATCTGCAGCTCTGGCCTTGTACACGTTGCTCTGGTTAGTGAAGAACAGAAGATTGATGTCGTTCCTGCACTCGATCGTGTCGATTATCTCGTCGCCGTCCTTGAGCTTATGCGCCCCGCTCATCCTGAGCGACAGCGGCGTGATCTTCTTGAAATACCCTTCTCTGGTATAGAAGATGGTCACGGGATAATCCGGAACCTTCGGTGCTTCTTCTTCGTCCGCTTCATCGAAGAAATCGGCCAGTTTCGTCCTGCGGGGCTGTGCGTACTTTTTAGCTACTTCAGCCTGTTCCTTCATAATGATGCGGTCTATGAGCTTCCTGTTGCCGAGTATGTCCCTGAGCTCGTCGATATCCTTCCTGATCTGCTCCGTCTCAGACGTGCGGGAGAGTATGTATTCTCTGTTGAGGTGTCTGAGCCTTATCTCTGCGATAAAGTTCGCCTGGATCTCATCTATTCCGAAGCCGATCATGAGGTTGGGAATAACGTCCTTCTCCTCTTCCGTCTCCCTGATGATCTTGATGGCTTTGTCTATATCCAGCAGGATCTTCTCAAGACCTTCAAGGAGGTGGAGCCTTGCCAGCTTGCCGTTCAGCTCATACTGGGTCCTTCTGGCAATGCAGCTGCGGCGGAACTCGATCCACTCAAGAAGTATCTGCTTAGCGCCTAACAGTTTCGGCACTCCGTCTATAAGCAGGGTGTAGTTGCAGGAGAATGTGTCCTCCAGCGGAGTGAGCCGGAACATCTTTTTCATGAATTCGTCCGGGTCCACGCCCCTCTTGAGGTCTATGGCGATCTTGAGACCGTTCTTGTCCGTCTCATCGCGGATATCGGCGATCTCCTTGACCTTTCCGGTCTTGACAAGGTCTATGACCTTGTCCATTATCGCCTCGACCGATGTGGATGGCGGGATCTCAGTGACCTCTATGCAGCGGTTCTCCCTGAAATACTCGTAGCGGGAACGGATCCTGAAACTTCCGCGTCCGTTCTCATAGACTTCCCTGAGCACCTCCGGATCTCTGTACAGGATACCTCCTCCCGGGAAATCCGGGGCTTTCAGTGTACCTGAGATGTCGTGATCCGGATCCTTCAGCAGCGCAACGGTGGTCTCGCAGACCTCAGCGAGGTTGAACGGACAGATCGAACTCGCCATTCCGACCGCGATACCGAGGTTGGAGTTGACGAGGATGGACGGGAAAGACGCGGGCAGCAGGGTCGGCTCCTGCATCGTATTGTCGTAGTTTGGGACAAAATCGACTGTATCCTTGTTGATATCCCTGAACAGCTCTTCCGCGATCTTAGCCAGCTTGACCTCAGTGTACCTTGATGCGGCATACGCCATATCACGGCTGTATGCCTTTCCGAAGTTGCCCTTGCTGTCTATGTACGGGTGAAGGAGCGTCTCGTTTCCGCGCGCCATCCTGACCATAGTCTCGTATATGGCCTGATCTCCGTGCGGATTGAGCTTCATGGTCTGCCCGACCACGTTGGCGGATTTCGTCCTCTGTCCCGTCAGCAGCCCCATCTGGTACATCGTGTACAGGAGCTTGCGGTGGGACGGTTTGAAACCATCTATCTCAGGGATAGCCCTGGAGATGATGACGCTCATCGTGTAGGGCATGTAGTTCTTTCGAAGCGTCTCCGCTACGTCGTCTTCCCTTGTTATTCCAGCTCCGGCTATGTAGACGCTCTCGTCAGCGGGAACCGCCGCGGCGGGCGTCTCTTTTTCTTTCTTCTTTCTCGGCATTTCCGTCCTCAGCTTACGTCAAGTTCTTCAAGATACTCGTTTCCGTGAAGCGCAATGTACTCTTTCCTTCCGGCGAGATTGTCTCCCAGAAGTATGTCAAACATGTTCGATGTGTCTTCCGCGTCTGCGGGCGTCACCTTGATCAGCCTCCTGGTGGCCGGGTTCATGGTCGTGAGCCACATCATGTCAGGTTCGTTCTCTCCGAGTCCTTTGGAGCGCTGCAGCGTGTATTTCTCCGATCCGATCTTCTCAAGGATCTCAGCTCTCTCGCTCTCATCGTATGCGAAATAAGTCATATCCTTCGTGGTGATCTCATACAGCGGGGATTCTGCGATATATACGAATCCGAGATCTATGAGGGAAGGCATCAGTCTGTAGATCATCGTCAGTATCAGCGTGCGGATCTGGAATCCGTCAACGTCCGCATCGGTGCAGATGATGACCTTGTTCCACCTGAGGTTATCTATATCGAAGGTGGATAGATCCTTATTGGCCTTTGTCTCCACCTCCACTCCGCACCCCAGCACCTTGACGAGGTCGGTTATTATCTCATTCTTGAAGATCTTGTCGTATTCCGCCTTGAGGCAGTTAAGTATCTTTCCCCTTACGGGCATTATCGCCTGGAACTGAGCGTCTCTCCCCTGCTTGCATGCGCCGAGAGCCGAATCGCCCTCCACAATGAACAGTTCGCGTTCGGCAACGTCCTTGCTCCTGCAGTCTACGAACTTCTGTATCCTGCTGGTGAAATCGGATGAAGCCTGCATTGTGCTCTTTATATGGAGCCTGGTCTTCTCAGCGTTCTCGCGGCTGCGCTTGTTGATCAGGACCTGGTTCGCGATCGCGTCAGCCTCCAGCTTGTTCTCGATAAAGTAGACCTCAAGGTTCCTCTTCAGGAAATCAACCATCGCCTGATAGATGAATTTATTGGTAATGGCTTTTTTTGTCTGGTTCTCGTAGCTCGTAACATTCGAGAAGCTTGAGGATATGATTATCAGGCAGTCCTGTATGTCCTGGAAAGTGATCTTGCTCTCGCTCTTCCTGTACAGCTTCTTATCCTTGATCATGGAATCGATCTGATTCACGAAAGCTGTCTTGATCGCTCTTTCAGGCGAGCCTCCGTGCTCCAGAAAACTGGAGTTGTGGTAGTATTCCATGACCTGAGTGCGGTTCGAGAACGCCATCGCGAAGGACATCCTGACATTGTAGTCGGGAAGGTCCTCCCTGTCCCTGCCCCGGGCTTCCCCGGACCAGGACTGAACAGCAGTCATCGCGTCGCTGCCCGCAAGCTCGGTGACATAGTCGGTGATGCCGTTGGCATAGTAATATGTTTTCTCCTCGAACGCGCCTTTCTCGTTCTGATTCCTGAAAACGAAAGATACTCCGGCGTTGACTATCGCCTGGCGCTTGAGAAGATCTTCATAAACAGATGAAGGCACATCGATCTCCGTGAATACCTTGAGGTCGGGTCTCCAGCGTATCCTTGTGCCGTGACGGGTCTTCTTCTGGGCTTCCTCCTTGATCATCTTCCCTACGGGATTGCCGCGTTTGAAGTGCAGCTCATACCTGAATCCGTCCCTGAAAACCTCCACATCCATGTACTCT
>JAFZZV010000048.1 GCA_017828855.1 Oscillospiraceae bacterium
ATCACACCAGGGACAGGGGCATGTATATGCTCCGCATCTTCCTTTTCGCGCTTCTCAGCGAGTATCCCTTTGACATGGCGACGAGAGGATCGTTCGGATACAGATCCCAGAACGTGATGTTCACTTTCCTCTTCGCGATCGCAGGGATATGCGCCTGCGATGCGATCAGAGGGATGCTGCAGTCCTTCGCCGGAGATCTTGCCGGCTGTCTGGCTGCGGCGCTGTTCGCAGCCGGTGCCACCGCATTCCGGACCGACTACGGAAGGTTCGGCGTGACTATGGTCTACATCCTCTACTTCCTGAGACCGTATATCCGGGAGAAAGTGATCCTGTCGTCACTGTATGTCGCCGCGGAGCGCTGGGGAACGATCGCGGTCTACTGCATCCCCTCCTACATACTCATATCCCATTACAACGGAAAACGCGGGAAGGGGCTGAAGTATTTCTTCTACTTCTTCTATCCGGCCCATCTTATGATCCTTTATCTTATCAAGATCTGTCTCAGAACACACTGATCTTCCCATGCCGCACAGGAGGAACCGCCATTGAAAAGCCTAAGAAGCGTATACAAAGTCGGACACGGGCCTTCCAGCTCGCACACCGTCGGTCCGTACAACGCCGCTCTGCTCATAAAAGAGAGATATCCCGACTATGACCGGATAGAGGTCACTCTGTACGGTTCTCTTGCATATACGGGAGAAGGCCACGGCACCGGAAAGGCGATCTGTTCCGTGATACCGGACGCCGAGATACTGTTCGATACTTCGACCTCCGACCTGCCGTTTCCGAACACCATGCAGTTCAGGATCTTCAGGGAGGGCAGTGAACCGGTATCGGTCAGGATCTTCTCTGTCGGCGGGGGTTCGATCAAGGTCGAGAACGAATCATCGCAGGACGATCTGGACGTATACCCTCATTCTTCCTTTGCGGAGATGCTGGATGAGTGCAGCCGTGACAGCCTCACACTCATGGAATTCATCATGCGCTATGAAGACGCGTCGCTCAGGGATTATCTCAGGGAGATATGGCACGCGATGGAAGCCTGCGTTGAGAGAGGCCTTGAAACGGAAGGCATCCTTCCCGGTGAGCTGCACCTGACACGGAAGGCCAGGCTTCTTTACACGAAGAGATGTTATAACGAGAGCTCCGACGTGACCATGAGCCGCCTGATCGCCGCGTACGCTTACGCTGCCAGCGAGGAGAACGCTTCCGAGAACATAGTGGTGACAGCTCCGACCTGCGGAAGCTGCGGCGTGATACCTGCCCTCTTCTACTACATGACGCATGACAGAGGATTCCCGGAAGAAGAGATAATAGACGCGCTGGCTGTTGCCGGCCTCATCGGTAACGTGATCAGAACGAATGCGAGCATCTCCGGAGCGGAATGCGGCTGCCAGGCGGAGATCGGCAGCGCCTGCTCCATGGCCGCCGGAGGCCTGGCCTACCTGTACGGCCTCAGCAACGCTCAGATAGAGTACGCCGCCGAGATCGCTATGGAGCACCATCTCGGCCTCACCTGCGACCCGGTCTGTGGCCTCGTTCAGATCCCGTGCATAGAGCGGAACGCCGTCGCCGCAATGAGGGCGATGAGTGCAGTAAACATCTCAAGGTTCCTTGCCGAGACAAGAAAGATCTCTTTCGACGACATAGTCGCTACGATGTACCAGACCGGAAAGGATATGGACGAAAGATACAGGGAGACCTCACACGGAGGCCTTGCCGCTCTGTACACGAGCAGGCAGTCATCATGAGAATAAAAATACAGCCCGGCCTTATCGCCAGTTTGATAGGGCCGGGCTTTGCGTTGTTTATTTATCGAAATCATGTGAGAACGCGAGACTGGCGTTCTTGTATCTTCCATCCGACGTGACTTCCCGTATGACGCGTATGCAGTCCGGAAGCAGGACCTCCTCATCCTCAGACATGATCTCCACCTCCGCGACCGCCCTGTCGTTCCAGAACGGGTATATATCCACCTCTACGGTCCTCCCCGCATAGGGAATGAGTATCCTCTCTTTTTCAATGACCTCGCTGCCCGTCCTCTTCCTGTTCAGCAGCTCAAGATACTCGGGTTCCGGTATCTCTGACTCATCCTCAAGATGAGTCAGCTCGGAGAGCCTTCTCTTCACGGTATGGTAGTACCGTACAACGCCTCCCTGCTCCCAGCTCCTGACCCTCTCGGTGATGCCCTCGTCCGACTCCAGATAAGTCTGTGTTATCACCGCAGAATCAGCTCCCGGGACTGCAAGCAGCCTGTCCCTGTCAGGGTATTCGATGAGATATTTATGTTCGATCTCGATCCCGCCGTTGTTCATTTTCGTCCGGCAGCTCCGCTGCCTTTTCCCTCCTAGATGCCGAGGTCTTCCCCGACAATTATTACCTTTATCCGTCCGGGTATGCGCGAGAAGTTCAGTGTCACGGAAGTGCAGCAGCTCCTCCTCGGCACCCTGCAGTCATGGCAGTGTCCGTCTTCCGCGCAGGGAGTCGCAAAGCTTCTTCTTCTGCAGTTCTCGCAGGCTGTGGCTTTCACTCTCTGTCTGGCTTTTGTCTCATTCTCAACGAGCTTGTTCTGCCCCGCAACTATCACCACGGTATCGGGGCCGTAGATCATTGGCGCGACTCTTGTGGAAGCTCCGTCCTCCTGGAATATCCTTCCGTCATATGTGATCGCATTTGCGGAGAGGAAGAACGCGTCGGCAGAGAACCTCTCCCTCATCGCCGCCTTCATCTCATCCGGGCCGGCGCCTGGAGCAGCCTCTATAAAGGAGAACCTGTCTCTGAATCTCTCGGCGAATCCTATCTCGCGGAGCGTCTCGGAGCCCCCGGAAGCTACCCTGCTGCCATCCGGGACCAGTTCCCCGATAAGGTTCAAAGCTTCCTCCCCGTTCTCCGCATAATACGCGTCGAACTGCCTCTCCCTCATGTTTCTGATCGTTTCATCGATAATTGTTCTGTCCATTTCCGTATCTCCTTTTTTCCTGATTATAACACCATTGCCGATTATGCCGCACGGCACTCTGCTCCTGTTGCAGGTCCACGGCTTAATAGTTATACTCAAGAAAGACTGAAAACGGAGAACTGATACATGTACAGACTGGTGATATTCGACCTTGACGGCACGATCCTGGATACGATCGCGGATCTTGCCGACGCGCTGAACCACACGCTCGCCCAGAACTCATTCCCGGAGAAGACTCTGGAGGAGACCCGCTCAATGGTAGGAAGGGGCCTCAGAAACCTGGTAAAAGACGCCTCCTGCACTTCTGACGGAGAAATGATAGACAAGCTGCACTCGGAGATGGTCTCGTACTATTCCGAGCACAGCGCAGTCAAGACCGCCCCCTATCCGGGCATCACAGATATGCTTAAGGAACTGAGATCCCGCGGCATCAGGATCGCTGTTCTTTCGAACAAGAGGGACTCAGTAACGGCATTCCTCTGTTCCCGCTTCTTCCCGGGTCTGCTCGATGCGGTCAGAGGGGAGACGCCCGGCATCCCCATGAAGCCTTCCCCCGAACCGGTGCTTTCTCTCATTGATGAGATAGGCGTCCCGGCAGATGAAACGGTGTATGTCGGTGACTCGGAAGTGGACATTACCACATCCCGAAATGCAGGCATCGACTGCCTGACGGTCACCTGGGGATTCAGAGACAGAACTGATCTTGAGAAAGCAGGCGCGGACCGTCTGTTCGACGATGTCGGCAGCCTTCTGGACGCGATCACTGCGTCCTGACCGGCACTGCGGTCACATTCCGTACCGGTCCGACGGCTCCTCAGGCACAGGGCGATATCCCGATATCAGAAAACGAAAAGGTTGTATTCATGAAAAGCAGCAGATGGTACAGGCTGGATACAGCAGCGCTGATCTTTCCTGCCATAAAACAGCATAACTGGAACAACGTCTTCAGGGTCTCGGCGACCCTCAGAGAAGACGTGGATCCGTCTGTCCTGCAGACTGCCGTCATAAATCTGATGCCTCGGTTCCCCTCATTCTACGTGAGGCTGAGAAAAGGCCTCTTCTGGAACTACCTGGAGAAGATCGAGCAGCCGCCCGTCGTGAGGCAGGACTATGCATACCCTCTTGTCTACATGGGATCCGAGGAGATGAAGAGATGCTGTCTCAGGATCCTTTACTACAAAAACAGGATCGCTGCTGAGTTCTTTCATTCCGTCTCGGACGGCAGCGGAGGGAGCATATATCTCCGCTCCCTGACGGCCGAATATCTCAGGATCAG
>JAFZZV010000049.1 GCA_017828855.1 Oscillospiraceae bacterium
GAAGTCGCGGAAGAGTACGGCGATGCAGCCAATGTCATCGACGCGTTTGTCGGACTGGATGAGGAATACACTCTCCAGACAGTCAGGAGCGCCGTAGCGGAAGTTAAGCCCGGATCGACTGCGGATTATGTGCTCGAGGACGAGGAGACCCTCGCGACCGAGGAGGTCACATACACTTATGAAGATCTTCAGGAAGCCGTCAGCGTATTTGAGAAATACAATGCGGAAGAACCCGACCCGGCTGATTACGGCGTGTGGGTACCGGGCATTCCCGGACTGATCGAGAGCGCACTTGACTCAGCAGGTGTTGCAGACTGGCTCAAAGGCCTGATACTCGACGGTATCGTTGCAGGCGTCGGCGCAGTCCTCGGTTTCGTTCCCCAGATGATGGTACTGTTCCTGTTGCTCGCTTTCCTTGAATCCTGCGGCTACATGGCGAGGATCGCATTCGTTCTGGACAGGATATTCCGCAAGTTCGGGCTTTCAGGAAAGTCATTCATCCCGATGCTTGTGGGCACCGGCTGTGGAGTTCCCGGCATCATGGCTTCCAGGACGATAGAGAATGAGAGAGATCGCAGGATGACCATAATGACAACGACGTTCATTCCCTGCGGAGCAAAGGTCCCGTTCATAGCGATGATCGCTGGAGCGCTGTTCGGAGGCTCTGCCTGGGTATCGGTGAGTGCGTATTTCATCGGAATGGCAGCTATCATTATTTCAGGCATCATCCTAAAGAAGACCAGGATGTTCTCAGGTGAGCCTGCTCCTTTCGTCATGGAACTTCCCGCATATCATATGCCGAGAGTTTCAGACGTACTGCGCTCCATGTGGGAGAGGGGCTGGTCCTTCATAAAAAAGGCGGGAACGGTCATACTGCTCTCGACGATCTTCGTGTGGTTCACCACATACTTCGGGTTCGCGGACGGAACGTTCAGAATGCTGGAGGAGGATGAGATCGATTCCTCCATCCTCGCCGTCATCGGAAACGCGGTAGCGTGGATATTCGCGCCGCTGGGATGGGGCAACTGGCAGGTAACGGTCGCTTCCTTCACTGGTCTTGTCGCCAAGGAGAACATCGTCGGAACAATGGGGATCCTGTACGGCGGGGGAGACATGAGCGTCTATGCCGCTCTGGCATCCAGGTTCACGAAGATAACGGCGTTCTCGTTCCTCGTTTTCAATCTGCTCTGCGCGCCGTGCTTCGCGGCTATAGGCGCCATCAAGAGAGAGATGAACAACGCAAAGTGGACATGGTTCGCGGTCCTCTATCAGTGCGGATTCGCTTATGCGATCGCGTTCATGATCACTCAGTTCGGCAATGCTTTCACCGGCAACGCAAACGTCATAGGGCTGGCAGTCGCGGCAGCTATCCTCGTGTACATGAGTTACATGCTCTTCTTCAAGAAGTATGAAGAAGCGACAGAGAGGACGGAGTGATCCGCTGTCAGAAGAAAGGGGGTTCAGATTATGGTCGATTGGCTGTTATCTCAAATATCTACTATCATCGTGCTGCTGATGCTGGCGGCCGTTGTAGCCTCGATAATCATCTCACTGGCGAAAGACCGTAGAAACGGGGTATCATCCTGCGGTTGCGGTTGCAGTTCCTGTCCGATGCATGACAGGTGTCATTCTGCCTCACCCCAGCGGGCGAGGAAAATAATCTGATTCTTTTCCTCCATATAAGAAAACTCCTTCCCACGGACCGGCTGACCGGTCAGGGAAGGAGTTGTTTCTTTTGTCCGGGATATCAGTATCCCAGCTGTTTGTCTACGACATTCTTGAGAGGCTCACCTTTGCAGAATCTGGTGAGGTTCTCGAGGAGGATCTCCGAGACTCTGTCGCGGTTTCCTTCAAGCATACCGGCGATATGGGGGGTGATAAGGACATTCTCCATGTCCCAGAGCTCGCTGTCTTCGTTGAGAGGTTCCGGATCAGTTACATCCAGCCCCGCTCCCGCAATATGACCGGAACGCAGAGCTTCCACAAGAGCATCGGTATCGATCGAAACACCGCGTCCGGCATTCACTATGACAGATCCTTCTTTCATGAGAGAGAGCCTGTGTGCATTCATCAGTTTAGCAGTCTGATGTCCGCCGGGGATCACCATCGCAACAATATCTGCCTGCGGAAGGAGGTTGTCCAGATCTTCAAGAAGGTACTGCTCGTCAAAGTATTCGGGCATGGGTTTATCGCTGCGCCTGACACCTATGACGTGACAGCCAAGCCCCTTCATCTGTCTGGCGTAATTGGTCCCGATGTTACCCATACCGAGGACCAGAACAGTAGAACCTACTATCTGACTGGCATTCTTCGTTCCGCGCAACCAGTTATGCCTGACCTGGCAGGCCGAATAGACGGGAAGGTTCTTCATTACTGCAAGCGTGAGGGCCGTCATATGCTCGGAGACGGCCACGCCGTATCCGCCGACTGCATTCGTCAGGACCACATTTTCAGGAAGCAGCGGGACCGACGTGTAGCGGTCCACACCGGCGGACTGCGTCTGCAGCCATTCAAGTTTTTCCGCTGCAGGAACCAAAGCTGCAGGAAGGTGCCCGAGCACCGCACAGACATCCCTCACGTCATCTGCAGTGATGTCTGCGTTTCCTTTCGA
>JAFZZV010000050.1 GCA_017828855.1 Oscillospiraceae bacterium
CTGAGGAGCATCAATGCCGGAAAATAAGACCATAAGGTGGCTGTATTCAGTCCCTGGGAAAAAGAAGCTGTATATCGCAACGCTGACCGCTGTTCAGGCTCTGAACGGCGCTTCCGGCGTGCTTTATGCTCTGCTTCTCCGTGAAGTTGTGGACGCGGCTTCCGCGCACGTCGCTGACGGTTTCCGCAGATATGTCATCTTTCTTCTCGCTCTTGTTTGCGCTCAGCTGGCGATACGCGCGGTGATCAGGTGGCTGACAGAGCTGTCAAAGTCCACTTTCGAGAACATATTCAAGAAGAGGCTCATGGATACCCTGCTTCACAGTGACTATCTCAGGGTAAGCGCCGTACACTCTGCTGAGTGGATCAACAGGCTCACTAACGACACGCGTGTGGTCGCGGATGACTATGTCGAGATACTGCCCGGTCTTTGCGGGATGGTCGTCAAGCTCATCAGCGCCCTGGTGATGATAATTGCAATGGAACCGGGATTCGCAGCTGTCATCATTCCTGTAGGTATCCTTCTCGTTATCTTCTCGTGGCTGTTCAGAAAGGTGCTCAAGCGCCTTCACAAGGGAATACAGGAATCGGACGGCAGGCTCAGGATTTTCCTTCAGGAAAGGATAGGAAGCATGCTTATGATCCGTTCCTTCGCAGCGGAAGACAGGACCGGGGAAGATGCCGCAGCCAGGATGGAAGAGCACAAGACCGCAAGGATGAGAAGGAACAGGTTCTCCAATATCTGCAACATCGGTTTCGGCGCCGCGATGAGCGGAATGTATCTGCTCGGAGTCTGCTGGTGCGGATACGGGATACTGACCGGGACCATGACCTTCGGGACGCTTACTGCGATCACGCAGCTGATTTCCCAGATACAGTCTCCGTTCGCGAACATTACCGGCTACCTCCCCAGATTCTACGCTATGACTGCCAGCGCCGAGCGTCTCATGGAGGCGGAGAGCTTCGATAAGGACGAAAATGAGGCAAAGACTCCGGAAGAGATAGACGGATTCTATAGGAACATGTTCTCCGGTATAGGTCTTGACGGAGTCTCTTTCAGGTACCTTCCGGTGACAGACAGCGCAGCAGACATGGACAAGGAGAGCCTGCCGCCTGCGCTGGAAGACCTGAATCTGGATATAGGAAATGGCGAGTATGTCGCCTTCACTGGACCGAGCGGCTGCGGCAAATCCACTGCGCTCAAGCTGCTGATGTGCGTATATGAGCCGGACAGCGGCGAAAGGTACTATACCGACCGGAAAGGAAACAGATACCCGCTGACTTCAGAATACAGAAGGCTGTTCGCATACGTGCCGCAGGGCAACGTCCTCATGAACGGTACTATACGGGATGTCGTGAGCTTCCCTCAGCCGGAAGCGTCGCATGATGATGAAAGGCTTGAAACCGCTTTGAGGATCGCCTGCGCAGACGGATTCGTGTCTGAGCTGGAGGACGGCGTCGAGACGATGCTCGGTGAGCGCGGAAGCGGGCTGTCGGAAGGACAGATGCAGAGACTGGCAATAGCAAGAGCCGTATTCTCCGGAAGCCCGGTGCTGCTGCTTGACGAGGCTACGGGATCTCTTGATGCGGATACTGAATCCGCAGTGCTCAGGAACCTGCGTGAGATGACTGACAGGACTGTAGTGATCGTCACTCACAGGACGGCTGCAATGGATGCGTGCGACCGTGTGCTCGAATTCACTGAGAGCGGGGTGATCCGTCATGACCGCTGAAGAATACAGAACTGCCGTATATGACGTCATATATCTCGCTTCCTGCGCAATAAACGGAAAGAAACCTGACATTGACAGGACCGGAAAGATGGATCTGTCTCTCGTTTTCAAGACTGCGCAGCGTCACCTGCTTGACGGTATAACAGCAGCTGCGCTGCAAAGCGCCGGGATCCGCGACACGCAGTTCACGCAGGCCTGGGCAAAGGCTGTCAGGAGGACGGCATCATTCAACGAGGAACGCACTGCTATCCTGTCAGAAATGGATAAAGCGGGGATCTGGTATATGCCGCTCAAGGGATGCGTGCTGCAGGACATGTATCCCGGGATCGGTATGCGCCAGATGGCTGACAACGATATACTTTTCGACGATTCAAGGACCGGGGACCTCAGAAAGATAATGGAGTCCCGCGGCTTCGAAGTCGGAAAGAACTTCGGTCTGGGCGTGCATGACACGTATACCAAGCCTCCGTTCTTCAATTTCGAGATGCACAGGGCTCTATTCGGCACAGGACATGACCGCAGGATCGTCGAATACTACAAAGACATAAAGAGCCGCCTGCTGAGGACGGAAGGCACTGAATGCGGATATCACATGAGCGACGAGGATCTGTACGTATACCTGATAGCTCATGAATACAAACATTACTCGAACGCCGGCACGGGACTGAGGTCCCTGCTGGATACATATGTTTTCCTAAGAGAGAAGGTTGACAGCCTCGATCGGGGTTACATAAATGCTGAACTGGAAAAACTCAGGATCTCCGAATTTGAAGAAAAGAACCGCAGGCTGTCCATGCAGTTGTTCTCCGGGGAAGAGACGGACGGACTTGATGATGAGATGCTGGAGTATGTCATCTCTTCCGGTACCTACGGTACTGTTCAGAACAGAGTCAAAAACAAAGTCGGGGGATATGGCGGAGGATCATGGGGAAAGATCCGCTATGCACTGAGCAGGGTGTTCCTTCCTCTGGAGACCGTTCGCACCGGATTTCCGGTATTTTATAAGTACCCGGTGCTTCTGCCGTTCCTTCCTCTCTTCCGTTTATTCCGCGGTCTTATCAGGCACAGCGGCAGATTAAAGAGCGAGCTTAAGGCTCTCGGATCGTACAAAGAGGATCAGGATAATAAAGAATGAGGATAGAAGTATTCGGAAGGCTTCCGGAAGATGCAGCTGACATCAGAAAGGAAGTCTTCATGGACGAACAGGGTTTCAGGGATGAGTTCGACGACACGGACGGTATATCAGAGCACTATGTGATGTACTCGGATGAAGGAGAGCCCATCGCGGTATGCAGGACTTATGATGCTCCGGAAGAGGGCTGCAGCATCATCGGAAGGGTCGCAGTAAGGAAAGCGTACAGAAATCGCGGACTCGGAAAGCAGATGATCCTGTTTGCGGAACAGCATCTCAGAAGCTGCGGAAAGTCGAATATCAGGCTGCATGCGCAGTCCACAGCTTCAGGATTCTACTCATCAATTGGATACTCGGCTTTCGGAGAGGAAGACCTTGAGGACGAGGGCGTGCCTCACATCTGGATGCAGAAGGATATCGGAAAGGATTCAGGCATAAACAAATGAAAAAGTTTACTTTCGATATAAGGACGAACGCGCGGTCCGAGATGGTGAACATTACCGAAAAGGTCAGGCAGGCCGTAAGGGAAAGCGGCGTGACAGAAGGTACATGCACCGTGTTCGTCCCTCACACCACAGCCGGAGTGACGATAAACGAGAATGCCGACCCCGATGTCGTCAGGGACATCCTTACCGAGCTTGACAGGATCGTGCCCTGGGAGGACGGTTACAGGCATTATGAGGGCAATTCTGCGGCACATATAAAATCCAGTATGATGGGCTCAGCACAGCAGATCATCATTGAGGACGGGAAGCTCGTGCTCGGCACATGGCAGGGCATTTACTTCTGCGAATTCGATGGACCGAGAAACAGGAAGTTTTTCGTGAAGATCTCCGGAGACTGATGCTTTTTTGCAGAGGACAACAGATGGATCAGGACTGCAGGTTCTTGTGCGTGACCAAAGACGGATCGTCTCCGGACGGGCTGCCTGCGGTCTTTTTTACATGTCATCCGGGCGATTTTTCATGGTACTTTGACCGTGTGTGCGATCTGCTGTTCTCTAAGACCGACTGCGCAGTGTACTACACGGAAGACCAGAATGCCGATCTGTCCTCTGAGGAGGATTTCCTCAAGGGCATGATGATGTTCGTGATACCGCTGAGCGCAAGGCTGTTCGATCTCGGAGCGCGAGCGCTTGATCATGACCTGCCCTTCGCTAACGAGAACGAGATAAGGGTCTTACCTCTCGTCATGGAAGACGAGCTGGAGCAGCTGTACAGGATCTCCGACTATATCGGTGACATCAAGTATCTGAACATAAACAGGGAACTGACAGACGGGATCATAGACATGTATCTCTATGACAGCAGCGATCCCGGGATACTTCAGCAATTCCATGTACTTGCCGAGACTTACTTCATGAGGGAAAAGTACAAAGAAGCAGCCGAGATCTGGGAATGGACCCTGGAAAACAGGATAAAGGTGCTCGGTGAGGATCACCCGCAGACGCTGGAGACCATGACGAGGCTTGTCAAGACCTACAGCGAGCTCGGCAGAGATACCGACTCAGCCTTATTGAGGGCAAAGGTGCTTCAGCAGCTGCTGGGCAAGATCCCGGAAAAGGATCCTGCTGTATTGACGGAAATGAACAACATTGCCGTCTCGCTGGATGACAAGGGAGAGCACGAAAAAGCTCTTGAGATCAAAAAGAAAGTGCTGGAAGGAAGGATCAGAGTACTCGGAGAAGATAACAGGGACACCGTCATAGCAATGTCGAATCTTGCGTATTCATACGGACTGAAAGAAGATTATCAGGAAAAGCTTCGTCTCGAGGAACAGGCATACGAGATCGCAAGAAGAGTGCTCGGAGATGACGATCCTTCCACTGTGACCACGCTCAGCAACATCGGCTATACCCGTGAGAAGCTCGGAGAGTGGGACAAAGCGGCAGCTGCATACGCTAAGGTGCTGGACAGCCGCAGGAGGATTCTGGGACAGTATCACGAAAAGACTCTGAAAACAGCCTGGGATCTTGCGGTCTCGCTCAGAAATGCAGGAAGGTACGCTGACAGTGCGGAAGCTTACACAGAAGTAAGGGACATATGTGTCCGCATCTACGGGGAAGACGATGTAAATACGAAGTATGCAGGCGACATGATAAGGTATATGGAGACAAAATTGAGGGAAGAGGTTTTACGGAGGATGGAGGATTGAAGGCTGCCGGATTTGCTCTCAGATTCTCTTCCTTTGAAGATGCAAAAACTGCATTTGAGATATGCATTAGAGAGACAGAAGCGACTCTTTGGGAGGGAAAGACAGTCATCTCCCAGATGGAGGCATCAGCAGAGCCTTCTGAGGTGTTCCCGGAAGAAGATTTCTCAAAGGAAGCCATGGAAGATGGAAGTTCTCCTTTTCACAGGATATGTTTCGCGATCGCATCCTGCGAAGATATAGATGTTTTCGAAGGGACCTGCCGTATAAAAGGCAGCCAGGAAAGAGAGTCAGTTAAGATAACTGCCAAATGGGACGGAAAAGTCTTGCGCTTCTCAGTCAGGTCATTTGACTCTCAGAAGATAAGATACAGCCGCATCTACTGGGAGAAGGAAGGCCCCGGAGAATACAGAAAGATGCTGTTCAGGACAGATAGAGAGAAGGACAGAAAAGATGTCTGAAAAGAGATACGATCTGCCGGAAGGACATTACGCTTCTGTCAGGAGATTCTCCCTGAATGACGTGACTGTCGTGACGGAAGATCCGGATGTCAGGAGGTATATAGACGTAGTCAACGATGAGCTGGGAGAGGACGGACGTTTCATTGTGCGTTCTCAGGAATATTCACAGAGAACCGAGTAATGGCCGAGTCCCTTTCCGAAGATCTTTGCGAAGAGCTGATCAGCTGTTTTATCAGCCTTTTGGAAGAAAAAGGTTATCTTTATCAGGATTGAAATCGATTTAAACAATGTTCATGCGACTTTCTATTAAACAGGCGGTCTTATGCTATACTTGAAAAAAGCATAATACTCTTTTTCTGTCAGATCTGTAAGGAGGATCCGTTATGAGAAAGAACAGGATAAAGGGAATACTGCTCTGTATAGTGATGATCATCTTGATGCTGTCTCTCGGCATCTGGACAGCAAGCGCTGCCGAAGTTACGTCTGTCTCCGGTACCATGTCGGATGATCTGACGTACATCGCGGCTCTGGACAAAGAGTTTGATTATCCTCAGATCACTACCGACACAGGTTCGCCGGCATATATAAGCTGGGAGGACGGATACTGGGATCTGGCAGACGGTAATTCGGTAGACTCTTCAAAGTTCACTCCCGGAGAGTGGAGATACTCCGTGCCTGTCTATATCGATCACAGCGGATCTCCCGATACTCTTGCCGATGATGTGACACTTACGATCAACGGTATAACATGGGTGCTTGACAGTGTCGGAAACGACGAGTATCAGTCATACGCCTGGTTTTATTGTCCCAAAACATTCACTATCGCCAGCGACGGAACTCTGAGATATGAGAGATATGTATCGTGGGTGATACCGTATAACGTAGTCGGCAATGAAATAGATCAGATCGTCACATATCCCGGAGTTTCCGGAGGAAAGACCCCGTATAAGTTCGAGAAGGTAGCCGGACCTGACTGGATCAATGTCAGCGAAGGCGGCACTGTCTCCGGGATACCCGATAAAGCGGGGGATAATGATAGCCTCATAATTTCGGTAACCGATGACAACGGGGATTCCAGGAAGATATCGATCCCTGTTGCTTTCACTGACAGCAAGGAACGTATCCCTATCTATTACATAGAAGGCGAGAGCGATCTGTTCGACAACTTCACGGAAGGAAAAACGCCTTCCGCCGTTACGCTTAACATCAATAATTCCGAAGACGAGGTCATAAGCATCGAAGCCGGGACTCCATGGGTGAGATACGATGATGAGACCGGCGGGTTCGTAGCGATGGGGTCAGACGAGACCTTCAAGAAAAACGAGATCTACAGATATCGCAGAAGTTTTGAAGCTGCCTATCCTGACGATGCGGTCGTCCTGTATCCGTTCGTTCTGATCGACGGTTATCTGTGGGACCTTGTAGATGGTGACGGTATATCCGGGAAATACATATATGAGACGCCCGATCTTTTGGTCGGAGGTACGATCGATACGGTGACACTGTCTGATGTTCCGTATCCGGTCGTAGATAAGCCTCTGCCTTATCTCGGTGATATCAATGTTGCAGAGAAGGGACTGGAGATCGTGGAAGCTTCCTGGTGCAAGATGAGCGGATCGACACTCGTTCCGTGCACGGATACGGAATTTGTGAAGAAAGATACTGAATACTACGTCAATGTGGTAGTCGGAGCGAAAGGTTCTCTGGTCCTTGCTGATTATCCGGAAGCGACAGTCAACGGAAAGGGAGAACCTGACACGGTCGTTAAAGATAACGAATATAATGTTTACTGCCGCGTGTTCGGAAAGATGCCTGTGCTCAATGAATGCGACAATTATTTTGTGGTCACAGCCGGTTCACTGAACGTCAGAGACGCTGCTTCTACATCCGGAAGACGTGTGGGTGGACTTAAATACGGAGACGTAGTTTACGGCTTCGGAGAGACTCCCGGCTGGGTGCTAATAGAATATGAAGGAAGCCAGGCTTGGGTCAGCAGAAGCTATATTGCTCTGACATATAATGAGGAAACCGCAATTCCTCCTGAGAAATACATCGTGACAGCAGGCGCTCTCAATGTACGCAGCACTCCGTACGATCCCGGCGACAGTACCAACCGGATCGGAGGATATAAGCTGGATGACGAAGTGCTTATCACGGGGAAACTGACAGATATCAATGGTACGGAGTGGCTCGTGACCGAATATCAATCGGAAGATGGACCAAAGCTCGGCTTCATGATGGCGAAATATACACAGAGCGCAAGCGCGAAGATCGAGAAGCAGTCAGCCAGCATCAACATCGGAGGTGCCTACCCGCACGTTACGCTCGTTCCGTACAAGTCAGCCATATCCGTCGGGAACAATGTTGATCTGACGGATAATGACTACGGTGACAACGGTGACGGGACATACAGCACGACATTCTATCCGGATGATGCGTCATATTTCTTAGGTATTACTGCTGAAAAGGTCAGCATACCCGATTTCTGGGATCTTTCCGTTATGGACGTTTTCAACGGTGAAGACGGGAGCATAACCGTACGTATCGGTCCCAAGGATCCCGTTACTGTCACATTTGTAGATGAGAACGGCGACCTTAACGGTTCTAAGGTCATCTCAGCCGGAGGGACTGTGCAAAAACCTAAGGATCCTTCGATGGAAGGATATGATTTCATCGGCTGGTTCTCTGATCCCGAACTGACGAAGGAATTTGATTTCAGCGAAGCGGTAAAGGAAGATACGACGCTCTATCCCGGATTTGCACTCAAGTCGGTTGCGCCTCCTGAAACCGAGAGGGAGAATCCTGCGACCGGAGTTACAATTCTTTCTCCGTTTAGTGCTCTGTTCGCCTGCGTTTCTCTGTTTGTAGGTATTAGAAAGAAAAACAACAGATAGATCTACTCAATTAAAGAACGGCGTCTGCCCGGATAAGGGAAATCCGGACAGGCGCCTGATCCTTTTCTTGTCATTGTTTATTCAATTCGGAACGATGTTAAATAACCAAGATAAACAGAACTATGTCCTTAAGCTGTTTGACGATGATCTCATGACTTTCTCTCTGTTTATAGACAGGTTTCATGAACTTAAGGCAGAGATAAAGTCTCTGAACGAAGAACTTAAGACATTATTACCCGTCGGACTTGAGACAACGGAAGAAGGGATACTTAAGTGGCTCAGAAGAAGGGTTATACCAAAGAGACGGGCTCATTCAGATATGCTGATGTACATGTACGGTATACGTGGAGATGACATCTCAGAGATCATAGAAGTCAGCAGGCTGCTCTCGCTTAACGACAGCTATTGGGTCACTTATCAGGGTTCAGTTGAATCGTTTTCCGATGTTGAGCTGTACGACAGCAGCTTTCCGGAAGGTGTCGCTGAAACAGCATTCTTCGGTATGACTGAAAAACCCGCAGACGGGAAATTATCGCCGGAAATGACTACAGGTGGAACGCTGAGAAAAGCTTGGAGAAGAACAGAACAAGGTGAGATATTCCTGTACAAAGGCGGGACTGAAGGAGCAGAATGCTTCGGAAATGAGCCGTTCAGCGAATACTACGCAAGTCAGATAGCACAACGGATGGGTCTGAATGCCGTAAACTATGACCTTAAGGAGTGGAATGGTTCTACTGCCTCCGTATGCAGACTATTCACTGACATTGATACGTCCTTTGTTCCGGCGGGCAGGATCGTCAGACACGCGACTCTGAAAGACTGCATTGATCTATACGAATCGTTCTCAGAAGATGCACTGGAACAGCTTAAAGATATGATCGTATTCGACGCTGTTATATATAACGAAGATCGTCATTTCGGAAACTTCGGATTGCTGCGGGACAGCAGAACAGGAGAGCTCATTTCAGCAGCACCCGTGTTCGACAATGGCTACTCTCTGTTCTGCATGGCGACGGATGAACAGATGAAAAGCATTACAAGATATGCTGAATACCGTTCAAATCCTTACAGAATACCTTATAATACGATATGCGAGTATATGATCGGCAGCAGACAGCGCGGAATGCTTCAGAAGCTTATAGATTTCTCATTCAAAAGACATCCTGTTCTTGATCTTTCGGAAGAAAGATTGAATGCGATAGAAAGACAGATACAGCTGAGGGTCAGGGAGCTGTTATCGTTATAAGACAAAGCAGGGATATACAGTATGATCCGTCTTATAGAACCCACAATGGAATATGACAGGCAGATCCAGGATTTCCGTCAGGAGTTTGTAGATACAGGTGACTATATTGACGGAGGCGGAGAGCTCCTTCGCTACGATGACACAAAAGAGTGGCTGGATCACATAGATCAGCGACTCACGACAGAATCCCAGTTAGCCGGCATCGTTCCCGCGACTCAGTTCTTGTGCTTGAGGGAAGAAGACGGAAAGATAGTCGGAGCGATACAGATCAGGCACTATCTGGACACATTTCTGGAGCACTACGCCGGACATATCGGATACTGTATTCGTCCTTCCGAAAGAAGAAAAGGGATAGCCAAGGAGATGCTGAGATTAGCTTTTCCAGAATGCAGGAAGCTTGGCATTAACAGAGTTCTGATAACATGCCGGGACGACAATGAAGCCAGCCGCAGGACCATACTGGCAAACGGCGGGGTATATGAGTCCACAGTGTTTTTCTTCGCCAGAGACATACAGATCGAGAGATACTGGATAGATCTTGAAAACGCTGAGGATTCTACGCAAACAGAAAAATGAAATCCATAGAAAGAGACTATAGAATGAAGATACTTCCTGAGATCCATATAGAGCTTGAGGATAACGAATGGCCGTTTACATATACGGATCACGACCGCCTTATAGCAAGGGCAGTAGTGTTCGATGATGACGGATGGCTTTATTTTGTCAGGGCTGACAGGGACGATGATTTCGGAAAAGCAGCATTCCTTGAGACGTCAGGCGGAGGAGTAGAGGAAGGAGAGTCGCCCGACGAGGCGATCATACGTGAGCTCAGGGAAGAGCTGGGTGCCGAAACGGAGATCGTCTGCAGGATCGGTATCGTCAGCGATTATTATAATCTTGTGCACAGGAACAACATCGGACACTATTATCTCTGCAGGGCAATATCATTCGGCGAGAGGCATCTCATGCCGGACGAGATCGAGGACTTCCATCTCTCGGTAAGAAAGATGCATTATGCAGACGCGCTGAAACAGTATGAAAGATTTGCTGTCACCAGGATAGGCAGACTCATCGCTGCAAGGGAGATCCCGGTACTGAAGAGAGCCGGAGAGATCCTGGAACTTGAGGAGAAATGCTGATGGACGCCGGAAGAAAGCTCGGATTTTATCTGGTATGCTTCATAGCTTTATTTCTTGCAGCGCTTGCATTAAGTATCTGGAAAAGGCTTCCCGAAAGAAAAGGCTTCAGCAATATGTCCATGACAGATGCGCAGGATCTCATCGAAAAGGGCGGAGACTTTATCATAGTGGATGTGAGGACAGCAGAAGAGTTCTCTTCCGGACATATTCCGGGAGCGATCAACATTCCGGTCGATCTTATACAGACCGAGCAGAAGAAACATGACCGGGTCATCCTTTTACCGGATACTGACAGGATGATTCTCGTATACTGCAGGAGCGGTATAAGAGCAATAAAGGCATGCAGCATGCTCGCGGAAATGGGATACACGAACGTATACTGCATTGGCGGCATCATAAACTGGAATGGCGAAACAGTTGAAGGAAGCTGACAAGACAGATCGTTTTAAACGTTTAATGGAAAAGAAGAGAATTATTACATTGGCGATAACCATAATGATCTTGTTGGGATTCTTAATGCCGGCAGGATCGGTCGTTTTTGCTGAAGTGGCGGAGGATAACGTAATGGCGGAACTTCATCCCGTGACAAACAGGTCGTACGGCGCATTCCGGATCGAATGGGAAGAAGCGGAAGGAGCGGATGGCTACAATGCGATCCTTCAGTCGGTGGACGAAGAGGGCAATGCAGAAGACCTGGTGACCGGATACTGCTGGTATCCGAATGTATCAGTGAGGGATTATGTCCTCTACTCGTGCCAGGAGAACGGCGTGCCGTACAGGATGCGTTTCAGGATAGAAGCGCTGTCAGACGGAGAAAAAACAGCAGAAGGATACTCGGAAGAGTTCGATCCCAGAGAGATATGGCCTGAAAAGGAAAGACTTGATTTCGGGACCGATATCCCGCTTGATTCAATCAGGTATGTATCCTGGGATTCCAGCGGTATGACTGTGGAATCAAACTGGAGCTATACGGCATCCTGCTATGGCGGAGAGACGTTGTTCTCCTTCAGCAGACCCGGAAAAGGCGAGGCTGAAAGAAAACTCAGTTCAAGACAGTGGGACAGGCTGTGCTCCTTGATCTCTCAGGGACACATGGAGAGAGACTATTATGAAGATCCTACTCTTGAGATCCTTGACGGTGGCGATGAACGCATACGGATAGCGTGGGACAGCGGAGACAAGGAGATCTCACATCTTTACAGGTTCGTTTCTGAGAGGTCCGTTGAGGACGAGATAAAGAACTGGTTCAACTCCAGAGAAAAGCTTTCTATTCTCGGATGGAAGAAATGGACTCTAATTATTTCATGTATTCTAATTATCCTTATGGTTTTTATCGGAATGATATACAGGTTGAAGTAAAAATCTATTATTCATAGAGATTCTAAAAATATGTTACTGCTAAAGACATTTTCAATGCATTGACTAGAATTATTCAAACTACTCCTGCAATATTCGTCCGAAATATGGTACAATAATTCGGACGAATATTGTTAGAGGTATTTATATATGAGGCCAACATACACAAAAGAATTAGAATCAAAGATTGAATTATACGATAAGGGGAAAGCATTTAGTGCTTATGACTTTCTTGAGATTGGACCGGCTCAAACAATCAATCGTGCACTATCCAGATTAGCCGATGAAGGGAAAATAAGGAGAATAATCCAGGGAATATATGATTTACCTGAATACAGTCAATTACTGCAGGAGTATACCGCTCCCA
>JAFZZV010000051.1 GCA_017828855.1 Oscillospiraceae bacterium
CTACATCGTTTACTCCGCTATACGCATTGTGACCCGTCCGGAAAAGCTTAAGCAGCTGTACAGGACAGCTGTCACGCTGACATGTGCGGGACTGTGTGTTTACGCCCTTTTCTGCGTTATGTGGGGCGTCTATTATTATGCGGATGACTTTATGACTAAGAGCGGCATTCCCTGCAGTGAGATATCCGCGGAAGACCTAAAGACCGTGACCCGTTATTTCGCGGATCTGGCGGAAGAGTACGGCAGCCAGGTCAGGAGAGATGAGAACGGAGTCTACTGTCAGGACAGGGAAGAGATACTGTCGCGCTCACCGGAAGTGTATAAAGAAGCGGAGAAACTGTTCCCGTGCCTGGAAGGACCCGAGGTGCACGCAAAGGGAATACGCGCCTCCATCCTGATGAGCTACACGGATTATACCGGTTTCTTCTTCCCGTTCACCGGCGAGGCGAACGTCAACATCCATTATCCGCCATGCACGCTGGCAGCGACCGTTGCACATGAGCTCGCACACCAGAGGGGAGTCGCCAAGGAGCAGGAAGCGAACTTCTGCGCAGTGCTCGCAAGCCTGCTTTACGGAGATATGGATTACTGCTATTCCGCATGCTACCTCGCATACATATATCTCGGAAACGCGCTGTACGAAGCGGATCGCGATGCCTGGCTGGAGATACGCAACGGGCTATATGAGGGCATGCTTGCCGACATGGCGAACAACAGCGAGTACTGGAAACGGTTCGAGACGCCGGTCCAGACAGTGGCCAATGACATATACGAGGAGTTCCTCCAGAGCTACAGCCAGGAACTGGGCCTGCGAAGCTACGGTGCCTGTGTCGATCTCCTGGTGAATTACTACATCGATGATGCGAAGTCATACTTTTCCGAGTGACGCCCCGAAGCCTGTGCGGTAAGGAGAGACCGAGATGGAAGACAAGAAAAACGACAGCAGGTCCGTGATCATGATGGTCCTATCGGTGCTGATCTTCGGGACGATAGGCATCTTCAGGAGATACATCCCCCTGTCCTCCGTCTTCCTGGCCTTTGCAAGAGGCATGATCGGAGGATCCTTCCTGCTGTCTGTGCTAAGACTGAGGAAGAATGGCAGCAGGGAGAAGCTCCGGCGCAGGGATCTCATCCTGCTGATCCTGTCCGGGATACTGATAGGTATCAACTGGATGCTGCTGTTCGAAGCGTACAGGTACACCACCGTAGCGGTAGCAACGCTGTGCTATTACATGCAGCCCACGATAGTCATTCTGGCTTCCCCGTTCATCCTCGGGGAGAAACTGACTGTCAGGAAAGCAGTCTGTGCCGCAGTAGCGATCGCCGGTATGGTGCTCGTCTCCGGAGTCACCGGGAACGGCGGACATACAGGGAGCATGCGGGGAGTGTTTTTCGGCCTGGGAGCTGCGGTGTTCTATGCGTCGGTGATTCTGCTAAACAAGAGCGTAAGCGGGGTGGATACGATCCTAAAGACGACGGTCCAGCTGCTCAGCGCCGGAGCGGTCATGATACCGTATATACTGGCTGCAGGAGGTCTGACTGAGGAGAAGTTTACTCCGCTTACGGTCGCGCTCACGCTGGTCGTCGGCATAGTACACACGGGGATCGCCTATGTGCTATATTTCGGCAGCATGGACGGGCTTAAGGCGCAGTCCGTGGCTATCCTCAGCTATATCGACCCGGTATCCGCTCTTCTGTTCTCTGCGCTTCTGCTCAGAGAGCCTGTCAGCGCTGCGGGGGTTATAGGAGCGGTCATGATAATAGGATCGGCATTGATCAGCGAGCTGTAACAGGCTTGATCATCTATACGGAAAGATACCGAAAAAAGGAGAGAATATACATGAAGGTACTGTTCATAGGAAACAGCCATACATACATGAACGATATGCCGCGGCTGGCAGGGGAGATGATCAGCAGGGTGACCGGCAGCACGTGCGATGTTGTCGCTCTGTCGTATTCGGGAAGATCACTGAAGTGGCATATGGAAGAGGAGTACTTTGCAGTGAGGTTCAATATCCTGCACGGAGGATACGATTTCTGCGTGATGCAGGAGGTCGCCCATCCCATGACTGATGAGGGCGACACGGTGAGGAATGCTGAGAGGATCATCGGACTCTGCCGAAAAGCCGGAACGGTGCCGGTCATTTTCGAGACCTGGGCTGAGAAGGCCAAGCCCTATAATCAGGCTGAGATGACCAGAAGATACCGCGATCTGACTCAGAGGACCGGTGCTTTGCTCGCCCCGATAGGTGAGACGTGGGAGAGGGTGATGAGGGATCATCTGGACATAGAACTGTACTGGAAAGACGGGGAACATGCGTCTCCTGCAGGAGACTATCTCGCGGCTCTGGTCATCACGAGAACGTTGACCGGGAAGGTGCCCGGGACTGATCTCAACGAAGCTCTGGATTTCAGTCCGGAAGAGGGCTTCCAACCCGTCAGGGAAGACCCGGAAGATGAAAGGATAACTCTTCCTGACGGTATCATCAGAGCTTTCCATGAAGCGCTTGAGTGCCGGGGAGGTTGATATGGACGTCAGAAACTTCTTCAATGACGTGATAAGCCAGAACAGGGAGGGACTCAAAGCCTGTTTCTGTGACGACGCCGTCATACGCTGGCATTGCAGCAATGAGCAGTTCACTGCGGACGAGTACATAGAGGCGAACTGCCGTTATCCGGGTTCATGGCGCGGGGACATAGAGCGGATAGAGGAGTGCGGAAATGTGACGGTGCTTGCTGCCCGCGTTTATCCCGAGGACGGGAGCGGTTCATTCCATGTCGTGAGCTTCATCGGTGTCCGGGACGGCAGGATCAGTTCTCTCGATGAGTACTGGTCGGATGACGGCGAGGCTCCGGACTGGAGGAAGGAACTCAACATCGGAAAGAAGATAAAGTAGATCGTTTTACGGCAGGATGATCCGGGGAGGGACAGGATGCAGCTCAGGATGATGGCAGTCGGCGACATGCTGATACATATGGAGATAGTCAGTGCAGCGGGAGGGGATTATTCCATGCTCTTCCGCAACATGAAGGACACATTCTCTCGCGCCGATATCCTGATAGGGAACCAGGAGACGGTACTGACGGACAGCGTTGCGCCTCGCGGATTTCCGGTGTTCGCAACTCCCACAGCGGTTGGGACAGCGGAAGCGGAAGCAGGATTCTCGCTGGTGACCTGTGCCTCGAACCACACGCTGGACAACGGCGACAGGGGAATGGTTGACGAGACGGCTTTCTGGGTAGCTCAGCCGGAATGCCTGGCGATAGGCATACGCCGAAGAGGCGAGCCGTTCAGGCCGACGGTGCTGAAGCGCAACGGGATACGGCTCGCGTTCCTTAACTACACCGAGCCGATGAACCTGCACATCAACCTTCCTTTTTTCAGCCATTATGTGGAGCGTCTGCGTCCGGGAAGGAAAAGGGAGATCGCGGCGCAGATATCAGCCTCTAAAGAGGCGGCTGACGCCGTTGTGGTGCTTCCGCACTGGGGAACGGAATACCTGTATGCCCCGACTGAGAGGCAGAGGGAGTGGGCGGAGTTCTTTGCAGAGTGCGGCGCCGATTTGATAATAGGCACGCATCCTCACGTCCTTCAGCCGCTGGAGATACTCAGTACCGGTGACGGACGTTCGGTGCCGGTGTTCTGGTCTCTCGGCAACTATATATCTGCTCAGAAACGCCCCGGGACCATGCTCGGAGGGCTGGCAGACTGCCTGTGGGTCAGGGATGACAGCGGAGTGAGGATAGAGGAATGCTCTCTGGTCCCGCTGGCAGCGTCCACGGACAGCGAGTGCTCAGATTTCACCGTATATACGCTTGAGGACTATCCGGATGAGCTGAGCGCTTCAAACAGACTGTTCGGGATCATAGAGCGTGAATACGGGATAAAGACCGACAAGGCTTATCTCGAAGACCTTTTTGACGAGGTATTCAGCGGGGAGGCACAGAGAAATAACCCGTTCCAGACTCCAGGAGACGTACTCAGATACAATATAAAGAGGGTGTTCAGACTGATCTTCCGGGACCGCCGGGAGAGGCAGGCTTAGGATCTGACATAAAGAAAAACAGCCGGGATCTGTCACATCAGGTCCCGGTATTTATGATGCCTTTGTGCGGAGGGTTAACGGTCAGAACGGGCCGTAGCCTATCGCTACGCAGAAGATCAGGGAAACGATCTCCAGAGCAACGATCCTGAGGATAAGCTTCCAGCTCCACTTGTACCACTTGACGATGGGGAAGCCCATCAGTCCGCTTATGAGCAGAAGCATGGTGGAAGTGGGGTAGAAGGCGTTGGTGAATCCGTCTCCGAACACATAAGCCTCTACGACTGTCTGGGAGGTGAGCCCTATCATGTTGCCGAGCGGAGTCAGCAGCGGCAGCAGAAGGAATGCTTTTGCAGTCGCGCTTCCCACTATGAATTCCATCGCCATAGTGATCAGAAGGATGATGAACACGCCGATGTAGGGGCTAGTGCCCTTGAGACCGTTGTATGCATAGTACAGCAGGGTGTCCATTATCTTACCGTCTATGACTATCTGCCTGGTGCCTATGATGAGCAGCACCGTTATGGCGGAAGGCGCTGTGATCTTGAATCCGGAGGCGAAGCACTGCAGTATGTCCTTTCCCTTGACCGTACCGCTGGCTATGGATCCTCCGACTGCTCCGATCGTGAGCGCGAGTATCATGACCGGCATCGCTATGGAGCTCAGACCGCTCACGAACAGGCTCGTGAAGGTGTACAGGAACACGAACAGGACAGCACCGACGAACCAGAAGACACCGCGGCGCACGCGTCTGTTCTTAAGGATCTCGGGCTCGGCTCGGTCCGGGAACATCTGGCGTATCCTCTCATCCTCCTCAGCCAGGATCGCATTGGAACTGTCCGCTTCCACCGACTTCGCGTACTTCGTCAGCCACGTTACGTACAGGACGTACATCACTGCAAGCAGTATCACCCTGAACCAAAGCCCGGAGTTGACCGGTACGCCCGCTATCGTCTGCGGGATGCCGATGGTATATGGGTTGAGCGTCGATACCGCAAATCCCATCGCTATGGACAGGTAACTGAGCGCTATTCCGACCAGCGAGTCCCATCCGAGTGCGAAGGAAAGGGCTACCGTCATGGGTATGAAGATGCTGCACTGGTCGTAGAACGAGATGGTGGATCCCATCAGCATCATGACACCGGACAGCACCGCGAGCAGGCGGTACTTGTTCTTTCCGAACTTCTCTATTATTGCTGAGACGAGATACAGCATTATCCCGGACTCGTCCAGCAGAATCATGATCCCGCCCATGAGCAGCATCGAGATGATGATCATGATCGAAGTGGTGCTGCCGCTGCTGGTGAGAGCTCTGAGAGGTGAGATGAACCATGTCCATACCGGCCTGCGTTCCCCCTCAAGGAAACTGAACGAGTCATCGATGATGACCGTGTGTCCGTCGACCTTTTCCCTCTGATACTCGCCCTGAGGCACTATCAGGGTCAGGATGCCTGCAATGAGCATCATCGCGAGGATCACTGCGACCCTCGTGAGGATCGTCTTCTTGTTCATCCGCACATCGCGGATCTTTACCTTTCTTTCCTCCATCACGCTTCTCCTTTGTATTCCTTAATGAAGTCCATCATGAAGCATACGCTGCGTCCGAGACCGTCCTTGGGCATATGCTCGTCGATATTGTGTGCTCCGAGAGTGTCGTCTCCCGATCCTATGCAGAAGGGCATGAACCGGTATACGTTGTCGCAAACTATATAGTAGTTTCTTGAGTCTGTGCCTCCGAACTGCTGATAAGGGGCCACGAGAGTGCCCGGGTAGTATCTCCCGGTCAGCTCGGTCAGCAGCTCAAAACCTTTGGTATCGTGGGGCGAGATGTTCTGCACCTGATGCGCCTTGGTGATCGTTACCTCGAGAGACGGGTCGTCCACGGTCTTTTCTATGAACTTTCTGACACCATCTATATCCTCGCCCGGGAGGATGCGGGAGTTGACTCCCAGCCATGCGTCCTTCGGCAGCACGTTATCCTGCTCGCTGCCCTGAGCCTGGGTGAGCGCATAGGTGGTGGACACCATGGCGTTCATCAGCGGGGAGAGAGACAGCACCTTGAGCAGCAGTCCTTCGCAAATGTCTATGTTCGCTGTGAGGAACCTCAGTATGAACTGGGGCATATAGGGAGCCAGCCTGATGAGCATCTCCCTGACCGGCGGGATCAGCCTGAGCGGTTTCTTTGCCTTCTCCAGCCTGACCGCGGCAGCTCCGAGTTTTCCGAGCCCTGTGTGCTTCGGCGGGCGGGCGGAGTGGCCGCCTTTCTCGTGCGCAGTGATCCTGTAGTCGGCAAAGCCTTTCTCGACTACTCCGATCATCGCGAACTTCTGCTTTATGCCGAGCGTATCGCCGCTTACGATGGCTCCGCCTTCGTCCAGTACCAGGTCAAGCGTTATGCCTCTGTCCCTGAGCGTGGAGGCGATGAGATCCGCGCCGGTCATTGCAGGGACACAGCCGACCTCCTCGTTCTGCCCGAAGCAGAGATAGATGTCCCGTTCCGGGACGTATCCCTCATTTATGAGGCGCTCGCATGCATCCATAACCATGACGAGATGGTTCTTCATATCGCAGGCGCCGCGGCCCCAAATGACCTCTCCGTCATCCGTTCCGGAAAACGGCGGATACTTCCATGCTGAGACGTCCCCGACCGGGACGACGTCCTGATGGGCAAGGAGAGCTACCGGTTTCGCGTCCGGGTCCGAACCCTTCCACCTGAAGAGCAGGTTGTGTGTGCCGATGATCTCCTTCTCCATGGTCCTGTGTACTGCCGGATAGAGCTCCTCCAGCACGCGGTGCAGCCTGTCGAACTCGCTCCAGTCGACTTTTTCCGGGTCGGCATTGGATACTGTTGCACACCTTATCACTGCTGCCAGATGGTCTGCGATCTCCTGATCCGGTACACGGTCGCTGACATCCAGCGGCGGCAGGTCCTCACCGTCCTTCTTCGTGAAGCGGGCTGTCCGCCACAGCATGAAGATGATAAGAGCGGCTGTCAGAGCGAGTAAAACAAGAAGTATCTGCATTTTTACGGTACCCTCCTTTTTTAGATAATGATATCATCAGATATCTGATTTGTGGATAATCGGGGGCTGCGAAGGATAAAAAAGAGAAAACCCGCAGAGAATAAAAAGAAAGGTGAAAAACAATAGCTGTCCAGATCATCGAAATGCTTGTGGGTTTCATTCTTGATCAGGCGCGGAGCACTCGCCTGAAACAGAAACATAAAGGACAAGCGCCTCTGCTGTTACTGCCGAGGCGCTCTCATTCAGAGTGTAGTATTCTTATCAAAGCCTCTCTCCGGTGCTTTGCGGGATGTGTTTAATTGTCCTCAAAAGAATTGTAGTATTATATCATCATACTTTTCTGCGGGGAGAGGCGAGTGGTGCCGGCTGTTGATTCGGCCGGTATCCGGCCACGGCTGACGACAGCCGTGGAAGAAGGTCATTATGGAGAAACTAAGATCATTAAGGAACTGTTATCACGAGAAGTTCAGCAGATTCATCCGATACACGGGGAGGTTCAACGATATCTTCCCGATAGCGATGTTCCTCTCAGTTCTCATAGCGTTGAGCGGAGCGATTCTAAGCAGCCTGATAGTCAACTACTCATGACTGAAAGTCACGAGCTTGTACCTGCCCGGTGGTTCACGGCTTTAGGCTAAGCCTCCCACTTTTGCCCTGTTATCAGGATTTATCCTGTCAGTTCATCACTGACAGACTGGCGGTACATCGTGGGGTGATCGACTGCACCCCGCCTGTAGGAGCATGCTCCCGCAGTACGGTATCGCTTATTCTTACGATACCTTCTGAGCC
>JAFZZV010000052.1 GCA_017828855.1 Oscillospiraceae bacterium
ATCAGTCAACAACCATACTCAGAAAAAGAAACTGGCGCTTCTCCCGCGACCCGGGTCACGGGACTCAGCGCCAGATAACTCTGCGTCAGCCTCTGAGCTCCTGATGACCGTGATAGATCACGAACTGCTCGCAGTCGGAAGTGAGCGCTTTCGCCAGATTGGTGAACAGCATCTTGAGGCGGGTCCCTTTCTCCCTCGGATCCCCTTCGCTGACCGCGTAGCCGCCGATCTGGGCGACGCCGTTCAGATGGGGCGGAAGTTTCATGTAACAGTACGGTGCATTGTCGTTGGCTTCCTGGAACATGCCGTACGTCTCAAGCCTAAGCTCGCAGAACCTGAGTATGGACCTCACCAGATCCTCGACCGTTCCGAGGAGGTTCTGGGTCGTCTGCAGTGCTGAGGTATCCTGCCTGGCTTTTGTCAGCGTTTCACTCTGCAGCTTCTTGCATTTGTCGATAGCCCACTCGCACACATCCCTGAATCCGGGAGAGCTCTTCATCTGGGAAATCTCAAGCGTATAGTCATCTATGACCTTGGCCTTCGCCTCCATGTTCGGCTTGACGGAGAAAGTCCCGTCGGACGAGACATTGAAGCATTCCTGACAGAACCACTGTTTCCTGACGGCGTCAACGTAATCCTCACGTCTTTTCTTTCGGTAGCCGTCGTTCAGCGATGATTTCGACTGTTTCCCGAGATTCTCTGTATAGTACTTCTCTGCTTTGACGGCATAGTGATCGTTTCCGCTTCCGACGGTGCCGCTCATCCATTCCCTGACATTGTAGATGATGCTGTCTATGTCGTCATAAAAGCCGCGGTCAAATCCCCCGTCTTCGAAATTGCTCCTGAGCAGATCGATCCGGTAGCCTTCTTCCAGCGGAAACCCGTTCAGAACGGGCCGCAGATCCAGAAAAACCCTCAGCAGTTCTCCGGCGTCATGGTAGTATTTCTTTGCCTGCAGATAGGACTGCTTGGTCCCCGTACCTTCGCCCAGAACGCCTTCCAGCGTCTCGAAAAAATGATCTGAGGGGATGTCTGGAGAGTTCAGCTGGGAGTTCTTCATGTAGAACTCGGAGACCCATCCTCCGGAGCCGATGTCGCTGAGCAGCAGAGCCTTTCTCATGTCGTCTGTCTTCTTGAACTCGTTGTTGAGCTGCATAACGACCATCTGGGAAACGAACGCGTTGATGCGGTTGCCTACGCCGTTCATCTCATCGATGATCTTTCCCTCATCGATGTATTCCCAGGACAGAGATTCTTTGTAAGCCTGTTTCTGCCACTCTATCTCCTCTGCTGTAAACTGCGGATAATCATCAAAATCTATTCCGTTGCTGATATCTATTCCCATGCCATATCCCTCTTTCTGTTTTGATCAGGCTGCATCCGGCTTTGGTCAGAACCGGATCTCATAATCACGCACATACCATCTGCCGCCGTTGGTCCTGATGAGGTTCCTTCTCACCGGGCTCCCCAGCTGCTTGCCGTTGCTGTCGTATGCCACTGTCTGCACGGAAGCGTATTCTACCTTCTCGCCGTACCTCTCGGCAATGGCCTGCTGATCCTCTTTCGAGAGGAAGTATGCGTCCAGTCCGCTCTCGTCGCTGTAACCCTTGACTACCGTTATCTTCGTTGCATCCGGCACGACCTCTGCGTGGACATATTCTCCGTGGAAACGCTCCTGATGCAGATCCCAATAATACAGCATCAGGGATTCCTGCGTCGGATTCTGCCGTCTCTCCGGCTGGATACAGTCGGTGTACAGGTCATAGTTTTTCTCCTTGATCGCCTGGCGGAAGATCTCGACGAGCCTTTCCGGAGTCACGTCTTCCGGGACCTCCTTGACCGTGTACCAACTGTCCTTGATGGCTGCGACCTCGTCCTCGCCTTCGAAATAGCCGCTCGTCTCGCGATCCTTATCGTAGATGCCGAGAACGTGTCCCGGCACATACAGCGCGACCGGCTCGACAACTGCGGCGTATACCGGAGGCCCGACTTTCTTTTCACCGGCTTCAGGCTGCTCCATCGTAACATCGGTGATCTCTCCCAGGACCGTCCATTCTTCGACCTCCGTCATCGTCGAATCCACCAGTCTCCGATAGCGTTTCACAGCCTCATACGGTCCGAGCCACTTACGGGAATCGATCTTGACGAAATACATCCCGCTTGAGCGCTTGCCCACCCAGATGTATTCACCGGTGACACCCATGAACTGGTTCATCGGATACCTTACCTCGTCCAGTATGACATACCTGCCGTTCAGTTCTTCCTGAGACACTTCCATGACATCCGGCGCAGGGAAGACTTTTTCGAGCAGCCTGTCCCTGTACTGTTCGACGAGCGCATTCCAGGCCTTCTCGCTCTTCTCACAGTACATATCCTTGAGCTTCTGCTCATTGACCAGATAGACGGTCATATCATCGGTGACGTCGGTGAAGTTTCCCGTTGCTCCGATGACACAGTTCCTTGCCCTCTCGAACAGATCCTTGACCCTCGGATCGTCCGGAGCGAATTCGTTCAGGATCTTTATCCGGGACAGCGCATCTTCCCTGGAACGGAAGAGTCCTCCTGCCCCGTTTGCTCTTTTGACTTCGTTCTCAAACTCCTTGAGATAGACCTCAGCCTGCTGGATCCTCATCGTGAGGTTTGACTCATTGACGGAAAATAAAGTATTGTCGACCATTTCCACTTATTCCTTTCCGTGAAATGCAGCTTCTTTCCATTCTTCCTGCCGCCGGCGCGGCAGGTCCGGGCTTTCCCTTTCTGTATATTATTATACTTTGTTTGCGGTTATTCTGTCATATGCCGGGGCAGAGCCGGTCGATCTCCCCGGCTGCATTGCCCCAATCCGTTCCGGCGCTAAAAAAAGAACTGTTACAGTACCTGCGGCGGATGCCTCCTGCCCGGTCATGTATGTCTCACAAACATGTGAAGAGACTTCTCTACCGATGTCTCTTTTTTGTAAGAACAGACAAAACTGTATTTCAATAAATGTCAGTCTGTCGAAAAATCTTGCGGCACCTTTATAAGCTGTTTAAAATATGTACTAATATGGTTTTAACGGTTTAAAGCTTTTATTGAGAAAAGCAACATGTACGGGGGAACATAAATATGAAGATCACCAGTGTAGATATCGAGAAGTTTTCGGCGCCTCTGTCGGAGCCCTTCCGGGTAGCGTTCGGGGAGATAACGGATTCCGATAACTGGATCGTCAAAGTGCATACGGACGAAGGCGTCACGGGCTTCGGCTCCGCGGCCCCGTTCCCGTTCGTCACCGGTGAGACGATGGACAGCTGCTATGAGATCCTCAAGCTCTTCGCACAGGTGCTGACCGGAGAGGATCCGACCGACATTGCGGGCATCCACAGGACCATGGACGGAGTCATTTACGGGAATGGTTCAGCCAAGTGCGGCTTCGACCTGGCCTGCTACGACATCATCGGCAAGGCTCAGGGGATCCCCGTATGGAAGGTGCTCGGAGCCACCGACCCTGTGGTGCACAACGACATCACCATCGGCATCAGCACCCCCGAGGACATGGAGGAGCACGCGAGGAGATACGTTTTCGATAAGGGATTCCGCATCCTCAAGGTCAAGACAGGCATCAGTCTGGATGACGATATCGACGCGCTGACCAGGATCCGCAACGCGGTAGGTCCCGACGTCCGAATCCGCATCGACGGAAACCAGGGCTACGACGTGGAGACGGCGCTCAAGGCCCTCACCGAGTTCGAGAAGCTCGGTATCGACGCCGCGGAGCAGTGCCTGCCCTGGTGGGACTTCGACGGCGCGGCCGAGATGATGAAGAGGAATAAAACGTCCGTCAAGCTCATGCTGGACGAGAGCATACACGATCCGCACGATGCGGAGAGAGCGGTCAGAGCAAACGCTGCCGACTACCTGAACATCAAGCTCATGAAATGCGGCGGCCTGTATCCCGGAAGCCAGATAGCCGATGTGGCCGAGAAGGCCGGCATCGGATGCATGGTCGGCTGTATGCAGGAGAACAAGATCAGCATCACCGCGGGCGTGAGCCTGGTAGCTGCCAAGAAATCCATCGTCGAGGCGGACTGCGACAGCTTCATGTTCTATGTGGGAGACGACGACGGACTCAAGGGAGGATTCGAGCGCGACGGAGGAGTCTTCACGCTGCTGGACAAGCCCGGATTCGGCATCGAGCTCTGAGGAGGGCCGGTCAATGCCAGACGTAAAACAGCTGAGAGAATTCTTCGAGAACGAAGTAAAAGCCTGGGATCATCCGTCCATGGCGGTAGGCATCATCAAGGACGGTGAGGTCTTCCTGGCCGACGGATTCGGATACGCGGACGTTGAGGAGAAGAGGAAGCCCGACGCCGACACGATATACATGATCGGCAGCTGCACCAAAGCCTTCACCGCAGCCGCGGCGGCGATCCTGGTGGACCGCGGGCTGCTGGAGTGGGACAGACCTGTGCACGACTACATTCCGTGGCTGAGGTTCATGGACGACTACGTGACGCTTCACGCGACCACGAGGGACATGCTCTGCCACAGGACCGGCATCCCGCGCCACGACGCGTCCTGGATCTATGGTACAAGGAACCGCAGGGAGACCGTTGAGAACCTGAGGAACATGACCCCCGGCTGGTCCTTCCGCTCACACTGGTGCTACCAGAACGTCTGCCTGGTCACCGTCGGATACCTCATCGAGGTGCTTTCCGGGATGACCTGGGAGGAGTTCGTCCAGAAAGAGATACTGGATCCTCTGGGAATGACCAGGACCACATTCTGGGTCGACGCTATGAGGGCCGACCCCAACCACGCCGAGCCGTACAGGAGGCCGGAACCGCACACGCTCAGGGGCTTAAAGAGGGAGAGATACCTCTACGGAGGCACCGAGGACTATGAGAAGAGGATAGGCGACGAGATTGGGCCTGCCGGATCAATCTGCTCCACAGTCAACGACATGCTCAAGTGGGTCAGGTTCAACCTGGACAACGGAAAGTGGGGGGACAGGCAGATCATCAGCGAGGCCAACATGAAGGAGATGCACTCCCCGCAGATGCTGATGGACCCGCTGCTGCTCCCGCTGCCCGAGACCGACTTCTACTCCTACGGAATGGGCTGGTTCACCGAGACCTACCGCGGCCACAGGATGGCCGAGCACGGAGGAAACGTAAACGGCTTCTCGACTCTGGTTACGCTGCTCCCCGACCAGAACCTCGGATCGGTCATATTCGTAAACAACAACGGAGCGAGGAACACCTATTCCAGCTCCTTCCACATTATGGACCAGTTCCTCGGCATCGAGGGCGGCAACTGGTCGCAGAGGTTCCTTGACTGGCAGAAGAAGACCCAGGAAGCTTCCGCCGGACAGATGGAGCAGATGTTCGGAAAACCCATCGAGGGCACGTCCCCGTCTCAGCCGCTGGAGAACTTCACCGGCGTCTACCACAACGAGTGCTACGGCGACATCACCATCACCATGGAAGACGGGCACCTGGTGCTGGACTTCCACCAGATGGTCAGCGAGCTCGAGCACTTCCACTACGACAGTTTCCGCCTGGCGTCCAAGGACGCGCTGCTCTACGAGTATGTGGTCCAGTTCCTGACATCCCAGAGAGGGCAGATCGACCGGATAACGACTCCGATAGCTCTGGATCCCGCCGTACCGTGGGAGGTCTTCACGAAGGTCGGGGAGAAAGAGGAGAAGGAAGAGGAGCAGGCCTGAGGCCCGTTATATAAGAGGAAATAATAATGAGTCATGAAGCTTTCTTTGAGGAACTGAAAGGAAAGATAGAAGAATACCTGGAGAAGTGGAGCTGCCCTTCCGTGGGTCTGGGAGTCATCCTGGACGGGGAGGTACTGTTCTGCGACGGCATCGGGCTGCGTGACAGGGAACAGGGGCTCCCCGCCACAGGGAAGACGCTGTACCAGATCGGCAGCTGCTCCAAGGCATTCACTTCCGCAATGTGCGCGAAGCTGGTAGACGAGGGCAAGCTGTCCTGGGACACGCCTATCAGGGACATCGCGCCGGAGGTGCAGTTCTATGACGATTTCACTTCTCAGAATGTGACGCTCAGAGATATCCTGAGCCACCGCACCGGTGTGCCGAGGCACGAGTTCTCGTGGTACGGCAACCAGTTCGACAGAAAAGAACTTGTGGAGCACGTCAGATACCTGGAGCCCAACAAGCCCTTCCGCACAACTTTCCAGTACAACAACTACGGATACGTCATAGCCGGATATCTTATAGAGAAGGTCACGGGAAAGTCATTCGAGGAGAACCTGCAGGAGACCTTCCTGGATCCGCTGGGAATGACCAGGACCACCTTGTATCTTGACGACATCGAGGCTGATCCCGACCACGCGACTCCCTATGGAGCACCCGGTGAGGACCTCGACGGAAACAAGAAGGTGCCGTTCTACCGCACCGAAGTCGAGGACAAATCCAGGGGCATCGGAGCGCCGTTCGCGGCTGCCGGAGCGATCAACTCCAGCGCCGAGGAGATGCTCAGATGGGTCAAATTCCATCTTGCCGACGGCGACGATGCCGGAAAATGGGAGGGGAAGCAGATCCTTTCAAAGGAATCGTTCAACGAGCTGCATAAGCCCGCCATGATCATAAAGGATATGCTGGACATGCCTCAGGACGAGTCGGACTTCCACACCTACGCACTGGCCTGGTTCGTGGAGAACTACCGCGGGCACAAGGTGATCCATCACGGCGGAAGCATCAACGGATTCTCCGCAATGACCTTCATGGTACCGGACATCAAGCTCGGAGTGGTGGCCTACACCAACATGGAGGGCTGCCAGCTGCACATGTCCGTCTGCAAGACAGTGGCCGACCACTTCCTCGGACTGTCCGACGCAAACTGGATGGAGCGCTACTACACCTGGGTCAGCGAGCGCAGGGCAACGTCCAAAGAGGAGATGGCTAAACTGGCCGGCCCCAGGAAGGAGGGCACGTCCCCGTCCCACGCGCTGGAGGATTACGCGGGCGAGTACCGCAGGGCCGGTTACGGCTACTGCTCAGTTAATGTCTGCGACGGCAAGTTGGTGATGCACTTCCTCGGCGTAGACAATCCGCTGGACCACTACCATTACGACACCTTCACCGCATCCGGTGTGGTGGGCGAGATCCCCGCAGGGATGCCGGTGAACTTCCACACCGCCGAGAGCGGCGGCGACATAGACGCCTTGCTGATGCCTCTGGTGACGGAGGAAGGCGGCGAGCTCATTAGATTCGAAAAGGTCAGAGAAGACTAAACACAGAAAGAAGGCACTCAGCCTATGGCAAGGTATATCGTCAGAAGAGTGATGTACATGATCCCGCTGGCGCTGTGCGTGACGCTGATCATTTTCCTGATCATGTCGTTCACGCCGGGAGACCCGGCGACGAACAACCTGCCTATCACGACGGAACCGCACGTCAAGCAGGCGTATAACGAGAGCGTCGGGTACACCGGCAGTCTCTTCACGCGCTACACCAACTTTTTAAAGGGCCTGCTCAAAGGGGAGGTCCTGTCCTACACGTCAAGGAACAACGTGTTCACCGAACTGAGACAGCGTTTCCCGATGACGATCAGGCTCGGGATGCTGGGATTCCTGCTGTCATCGGTGATCGGTGTGACGATAGGGATAATCTGCGCCGTTAAGCAGCACTCTTTCTTCGACACCGCGACGACGGTGGTCGTGGTGCTGTTCTCCTGCGTGCCCACCTTCTTTGCCGGCGTCATACTCCTGCTGCTGTTCTCGGTGAAGCTCAATATCTTCCCGTCTTTCTTCGCGGTGGAGCAGGGGATCAGAGGCCTGGTGCTGCCGACGCTCACCACCGTGATCGGCAGTGTTCCGACGCTCAGCAGACTGACGAGGTCAGCCATGCTCAGCGTGCTCGAACAGGACTACATCAGGACGGCGAGGGCCAAGGGAGTCCCTGAAAAGACGGTAATCTGGAAACACGCTCTCAAGAACGCGAGCTTTCCCATAATCATGGTGCTGCTCAGCGGCTTCGCGGGGGTCCTGGGAGGATCGGTGGTCAGCGAGACCATATACTCGGTTCCCGGGATCGGCACCTATCTGACCACTGCCATAAGCACCAAGAACACTCCCGGAGTGATGCTGTGCGCATTCCTCCTCTCACTGGTCTACATGGCGGCGATGCTCCTCATCGACATCACTTTCGCGATAGTGGACCCTAGGATCAGAGCGAGGTACGAGCAGTGAAGGGAAAGAACGTTTACGACAACGCAAAGAGAAACGCCGGAAGGAACACCCGGTTCATGGACATCGCGCGCAGGTTCATTCGCAACCGCGCCGCGGTGATAGGTGCCGTGATATTCTCGGTGATCCTGTTCGGCATTTTATTCGCCGACTTCATCGTCCCCAAGGAGATGGTCACTGCCTACAAGGTTTCCGACAAGATGATGCCGCCATGCAAAGAGCATATATTCGGCACCGACAACATCGGAAGGGATGTCTTCGCAAGGATCCTGCACGGATCCAGGATCACAGTCGGCATCGGTGTGGGAGCCACGCTGGGTTCCCTGATAATAGGAGCTGCGATAGCTTCCTGCTGCGCTCTGTTCAAGTCGGTGGACTTCGTGGTGATGAGGATCATAGACGTCCTCACATGTGTGCCCTCCATCCTGATGGCGCTCGTCATACTGGCAGCCTTCGGGGGAAGCGTCCCGAGCATGATCTTCACGCTTACTTTCGTGTCAATACCGGGATTCGTCATAACCATAAGATCGGTGCTGCTCAGAGTCGTCGAGCAGGACTACGTGAAAGCCGCGAGGCTCAGCGGTACCCCCACTGTAAAGCTGGTGCTGCGTCATATAATCCCCAACGCGATGGACGAGATCATCGTCGATGCCACCATGACCATTGCCGGCATGATGATGTCCGCAGCAGGCCTGTCCTTCATTGGCATGGGAGTCAAGCCGCCGTCCCCCGAGTGGGGGGCGATGCTCAACTTCGCCAGGGACTACTTCAGGACCGCGCCGTATCTGTCCATTATCCCCGGAGCCGCGATAGCGATAACCGCGCTGTCCATCAACCTGATAGGCGACGGCCTCAGGGACGCGCTGGATCCCAGATCGATGAGGTGAGGTGCGGATGATGACTCAAAGGCAGCCATTGCTGGAAGTGAAGGACCTGTCCATCGCGTTCCGCACCGACCGCAGGACGGTGCTGGAAGCAGTCAGGAACCTTTCATTCGAGGTATACCCCGGAGAGACGCTGGGTATCCTCGGCGAGAGCGGGTGCGGCAAGAGCGTCACCTGCATGTCCATACTGCGCCTGCTTCCCGAGAGAACCACTGTGTACAACAGCGGCGAGATACTGTTCGAGGGAAGATCTCTCCTCACCATGAAGGAGAAGGAACTGAGCAGGATACGCGGCGGCGAGATAAGCATGATATTCCAGGAGCCGATGACCTCCCTGAATCCGCTGTTCACGGTGGGAGACCAGCTCATGGAGATGATAAGAATCCACAATCCCGGAGTTTCCAAGACGGAAGCCTACGAGAGAGCTCTGGACGCTGTTACTGACGTCAGAATACCCAATGCGGACAGGATCCTTGCCTCCTACCCGTTCACCATGTCAGGCGGCATGCTCCAGAGAATCATGATCGCCATGGCGATGCTCAACAGACCGAAGCTCCTTATATGCGACGAGCCCACTACCGCACTGGACGTCACGATACAAGCGCAGGTGCTTGACCTCATGAACAGGCTCAAGGAAGAGAGCGGCACATCCATAATCATCGTCACCCACGACTTGGGGGTCATCAGCGAGATGAGCGACAGGGTCATGGTGATGTACGGCGGCAGGAAGTGCGAGGAGGGCGGTGCCAGGGAGGTCTTCTTCTCCCCGAAGCACCCGTACACTCAGGGGCTCATAGCGTCACACCCCAGCGCCAACCTGGATAAATACAGGCTGCCCATGATCCCAGGCAGTGTCCCGTCGCTGAGGGACATGCCCGCGGGCTGTCCGTTCAACAACAGATGCATTTATGCGACCGATCGCTGCGCAGCTGAGTTCCCCCAGAACGATCCTGCGGGAGAAGGTCACGGTGTATACTGCCACAGATGGAGGGAGGTGAACCCGGATGCCTGAGGACGAGATCAGGGATATCATCTCGATGGACGAGAACGAGTATCTGAAGTCCAATGACTACTTCCTCGGTGTGGAGGACCTGTGCATGTACTTCCCGGCGAAGAAAGACAAGCTGGGCAGGCCGGTCAGCTGGATCCACGCGGTGGACGACGTCACCTTCCACGTCCCCAAAGGAAAAACTCTCGGCGTAGTGGGCGAGAGCGGATGCGGCAAGTCCACGCTGGGCAAGGTCCTGGTGGACCTGTACAGTCCCACAAAAGGCAGAGTGGTCTACGACGGAGTGGATCTCACGTCTCTTTCTAAAAAGCAGCGAAAGCCCTACATACAGAAGATGCAGATGATCTGGCAGGATCCTTATTCTTCGCTGGATCCCAGGATGCATGCGGGAGACATAATAGCCGAGCCCATAAGAAACTTTGGTCTCGCCCCGTCGGAAGAGGCGGTGCAGGCTAGAGTGAAGGAGCTGCTGGAGCTGTGCGGTCTCTATGAGGAGGACGCGGAGAAGTTCCCGCACCAGTTCTCCGGAGGCCAGAGGCAGAGGATCTGTATCGCGAGGGCACTGGCTGCCGACCCAGAGTTCATAGTCTGCGACGAGGCCGTGTCGGCGCTTGACGTATCGATACAGGCTCAGATCATAAACCTTCTAAAAGACCTGCAGGAGAAGTTCAGCTTGACTTACCTGTTCATCTCGCACGACCTTAACATAGTCCAGTTCATCAGTGACGAGATCATCGTCATGTATCTGGGCGAAGTCGTGGAGAGGGGCACGAGAGAGGCGGTCTACGAGAAGAGGGCTCACCCGTACACCAGGGCGCTGTTCTCCGCCACTCCGGAGTTCCCGCCGCCGGAGGAGAAGCGGAAGAGGGAACTTATGGAAGGTGAGCTGATGTCTCCCGTGGACCCGAAGCCCGGCTGCAGGTTCGCAAACAGGTGCCCGCACGCCACAGAACACTGCAGAACCGAGACTCCCGTGTGGAACAGGATAGGCGAGAACCACCTCGTCAGATGCTGGCTCTATGAGGGAAATGAGATACAGGAATAACTGCAAGACATTGCGTATTCATAAGGAGGAAAGAAAATGAAAAAGATCATCGCGCTGCTGCTGACAGTGATCACAGTAATGATGCTGCTCACGTCATGCGGCGGATCCGGATCTCCGGACCCGGAACCGACGAGCAAGTCCCGCCCCGTCACAACGGGCAAAGAGGAGAACATGCTCACCACCACCATGGCGGGTCTGCCTGTCACGCTGGACCCCGACCACTTCACACTGCAGGTAGAGGACAGCATCATCAACCAGGTATACGAGACGCTGTTCAAGAGTAGACTGGACGGCAACGGACTCGAGTATTTCCTGGCTGAGGAAGTGGTACTGAACGAGGACGGAACAGTCGACGTGACCCTGAGGGATGCGAAGTTCCATGACGGATCCCAGCTCACGTCTGAGGACGTCGTCTACACCTTCAGCAGGCTCGAGCTCTCTGCCCTCAACTCCGGCATATACGGGCTGGTAACGTTCGACGTCAAGGACGACAGGCACTTCACCATGGGATTCCCCTTTGCCGATCAGGGCGGCGATTTCGAAAACCTGATCCCCTACATGGAGAACGTCAGGATCATGAACAAAGCATGGACCGAAGCCAGAGTCGAGGATATCAACGGCTCGGTCGGCTACGAAGAGAACGGCACAGGAGCCTACTATCTTGAGAAGGTCACCGACGGCGGCGACGTCTATCTAAAGAGATTCGGTGACTACTGGGGCACCGCTTCCATCGACACCGTCAAGTTCAAATACTATACGGGTGAAGAGAGCATCGCGTTCGAGGCAGGAGACACCGACTTCACGACCTATGCTCCCGCGAAACTTGGCTCTGTAGAGGGGCTCGACAATGTCAAGATCGAGGAAGTGGTCCAGACCGCAGTCACATTCCTGGTCATCGGCTGCAACGAAGCGCTCCCGACGTCCGATATCAGAGTGCGCCAGGCCATCGCCTACGCCCTCAACAGAGCAGACCTCGCGGATGCCGCCAGCGAAGGCGCTGCCAAGCCTGCCTATAACATCGCTCCCGCGACCGTCAAGTACTATACGGAAGATGTCGAGAAGTTCGAGAGAGATCTCCAGAAGTCTAAGGATCTGCTGACACAGGCCGGATACTCCGAGTCCAACAGAGTTCCGATCGAGATCATAGTCCGCGGCGACAGGACCCAGTGGGTCTCCACGTGCGAGCTGGTCAAGGCGAACCTCGAGGAGTCCTTCTTCGACGTAGAGATCACACAGCTCGACAGCACGGCAAGATACTTCCAGGCCGACTACGAGATGGGTATCATCTCCTTCGCCTACACCACCGACTTCAAGATGTACAACATCCTGTTCGACATGAGCAGCGGCCTCGACCTCGCAGGCATAGTTGATGACGCGATGCTCGCCGAGTTCTCGGCGATCACCGACGAAGCTTCCGCGCAGAAGTGCATGAGAGACGCCATAGAGACAGTGGCGTACTATCCGCTGTTCTACCCCACGACCTACTTCGCCTATGACGATCGTCTCGATCTCGGCGCGAACTTCGGTCAGTACGTGGTGCTCTTCTCGGAGATGAGCTGGAAATAACCCGATCACAAACCTGATGATACGGGGCTGCTCAGGCAGCCCCGTATCGGTACACAGACAGATCCTGTCGGGAGGAGAGATATGGCGGATCACACTTCGGTCCTTATGGACACGCTCAGGAGAGCGCTGGGAAACAAAAACAAAGGCGCAGTCAGCGCCATGATCTTCAGCGGCGAGAAGGTGCTGTACTCGATGTACAGCGGCTGGATAGACAAGGAGAAGAAGCTCCGCCCGCAGGCGGACAGCCTGTTCATGATCGGATCCAACACCAAAGTCATGACAGCGCTGGGACTGTTCCGCCTCATAGAGGACGGAAAGCTGTCTCTCGACGATCCCATAACAGAATATATCCCCGAGTTTTCGGTCAGGAGCAGGATCGGGGAATACACCGTGACGGTGGCTGACCTTCTCATGCACCGCGCGGGAATACAGTGCGACCTGTATCCGTACATCATGGGTACGGAGCACACCTACGAAGAGGTCCCGAAGGCACTGAACGATACCTACCGCACGTCCGCGCCCGGGACAATGTACGCGTATTCCAACCTGGGATACTCCATGCTGGGGCTCATCGCGGAGCGTGTCGCCGGGAAGCCCTATACCGAGTTCATGCAGGAAGCCCTGTTCGGGCCTCTCGGTATGGAAGTGTACTTCGCCAGGGAGGAGGACCTCCCCGCTTCGGTCTCCGACAGAGTCGCGCGCTGCTATGACAGAAAGGGCAAAAGGATAACAGATCCGCTGGGAGTCCTGACTCCCGCGGGCGCCTTCACATACACCACGATGGAGAGCCTTTCAAAGATCGGCCAGCTGCTCATGAATGACGGCAGGGTCGGTGACGTGCAGCTCTACAGGCCCGAGACCATACAGTTCATGAAGACCCTGAAGATCAACGACGAATGGGACAGGCAGCTGGCAGAGGTGGGATACGGGATCTACCATCACAGAAACGTCCTCGAATACGAGACAGGCAGGATACTGGGACACGGAGGAGCGACGATGTTCCATCACTCCAGGTTCGATTTCCTTGAGAAAGAGAAGATCGGCGTGATCCTCTTCACGAACTACGAGACGGCGGCGCAGCACGCCAGTCAGGTGGAACTCGCGCTGTTGAACGCCTACTTGAAGGAAGAGGGCTTCAAAAAGAAAGAGATCAGGCACGTGTTCCGGGACTTCGACCCGAAACAGTATGCCCGCAGGTACGACACGCAGCTCGGCCCGATAGCGTTCAGGGAATCGGCCGGCGGACTGACCGCGAAGATAAAGGGCGTCGACTTCGACATGAAGCTGGACGAGGAAGGCTGGTTCGAAGCTTTCCCGAAACCTTTCTGGGCGAAGCTGCCTCCGTTCTCGAAACAGCTGAAAGGACTGAGGCTGTGCCAGACCAAATACCTGGGCCAAGACGTGCTCCTCGTCGAACAGGACGGGATCAAGCAGGCTGTCGGCGAGCCGTACTACAAGCCCGAGCTGCTGCCCGCCTGGGTAGACGCCCAGGGGACATACGAATATCCGGACAGGAGTTTCAAGTACGCTATAGAGAAAGCGGTGCTTTCGGTGGAGGGCGACGACCTGATCCTGACGGCGGTCGTCGAGACGCAGAAGAGCGTTACGAGCCTGGCGCCTGTCAATGATACCGAAGCCATCATTAAGGGCTTCGGCAGGAACATGAAGGAGACCGTGTTCCTGAAAAAAGAAGGCGGCAGGTATGAGCTCACCGCGATGGGCCTGACACTTGTCCGCACGAAGAGCAAGTAGTACTCTTTATATAAAAGACAGTTCACGTCATATACAAGGAGAGATAAGAATGGCAGCCAGTTACGATACCCTTAACCAGGTATTCCTTAAAAAGCTCAGGAACAAGAACAAAGGTGCCGTCAGTGCCGTATTCTTCAACGGTGAGGAGATCATGTTCTCCTTCTACGACGGTCTTATCAACAAGGAGAAGAAGCTCCCCCCGAAGGATGACAGCCTGTTTATGATCGGTTCCAACACCAAGGTCCTGACCTCACTGGGGCTCTTCCGCCTCATAGAGGATGGGAAGCTCAGCCTTGACGACCCCATCACGAAATTCATCCCGGAATTCTCTGTAAAAAGCAGGATGGGCGATTATCCCGTGACAGTGGAGAACCTCCTCATGCACCGCGGCGGCATACAGTGCGACCTATATCCGTTCATCATTGGGACGAATCATACGTACACCGATATCATTCCAGCTCTCAAAGAGACTTACAGAACCTCCGTGCCCGGCACCATGTTCTCCTACTCCAACCTGGGCTACACACTGCTCGGCATAGTGTTAGAGCGCTGCGGAGGTAAGCCCTACGTGCAGTTCCTTCAGGACGAACTGTTCACACCGCTGGATATGGAGGTCTACTTCTGCGTGGAGGACGACCTGCCCGCCGATGTCGCGGACCGCGTCGCACACTCCTTCGATAAGAAAGGAAAAAGGACTAAGGATCCTCTCGGCACATTGCTCCCCGCAGGTTCCAATACCTACACCAAGATCACCGATCTCGTAAAGATCGGCCAGCTACTGATGAATGACGGGCGGGTCGGAGATGTACATCTTTACAAGCCAGAGACGATACAGCTCATGAAGACCCTCAAGATCGGAGACGAGCTGGACAAAGATCTGGTGTGCGGCGGATACGGCTTGCTGCACCACGCCCTGAGTCTTGACTACGAGACAGGCAGGATACTGGGACACGGCGGCAACACAATGAACCATCACTCAGTTTTCAACTTTTTACCCGATGAGAAGATCGGTTTCATAGCGTTCGCAAACTTCGAGAATGCTCCGATGCTGGAAAGGAAACTCGAGACGGAAATGTTCAATGAGTTCCTTAAGGAAGAGGGTTTCAAAAAGAAAGAGAAAAAAGAAGTCCTCGTGAAGTTCGATGCAAAAGACTATGTAAGAAGATACGATACTGCCGCAGGTCAGCTCGATTTCAAAGCAAATGACAAAGGCGAACTCACCGCGAAGATAAGCAAACTTCCCATCACTCTTCAGCTGGACAGCGAAGGATGGCTCGTCGCGAAACCCGGCGCCGTTTGGACGAAACTGCCTCCTATAGCAAAACAGTTGGATGGAATGAAGTTCCGCGAAGCGGAATACTTTGGGAAAAAAGTCCTGCTTATGCAGCAAAGAGGCGTCACCTCAGCTATAGGAGAGATCTACTACGAGCCGCAGGTGAACCATGCCTGGCTCAAGGCGCTCGGCACATACAAGCCCGAAGAGAAGCAGTATAAAGACCTCTTCCAGAAAGCCGTCCTGGCGGTAAAGGACGGAGACCTGATCCTCACACTCTACGTAGAGGGTGAGAAGATGGATCTCGCGCTGTCTGTCATCAATGATAATGAGGCGGTGATCAAGGGATTCGGGCGCAACATGAAGGAGACCGTATTCCTCAGTGAGAAAGCCGGTAAGTTCACCCTGACAGCTGTCGGTGTCGACATCAGCCGCGTTAGCACAAAGTAAGGCACATTTCCATACGCAAAAGAACTGATCCGTTTAACTCAAGCGAGAAGGTTTGAGTTGAACGGATCAGTTTTCTCTGTTAAGAAACGAGTTAGCTCTTTCTCTGGGTCCATAATGGATCCCTATCAGTTATCCTGATCCTCTTCTGATTCTTCTTTTTCCGTTTTTCCTTCTGTTCCGTCTTCCTCATCTTCCCCGTCTTCTTTTCCGGGGAAAATGACCGGACCGAGGACCAGACCGAAAGCAAGTCCGATAGGTATCCACAGCCCCAGATTTCCTGTAGCTGAACCTACAGCCGATCCAATCGCGAGGCCTATGCACATTCCGAGAGATGTACCGTTGCCGCCTTCCTTTTTGTTCTTATCGTCCATCTATAACGCTCCTTTTCAAGTTATTCTCCCGTGAGGTCGAGATCGAATGATAATAAGGTAAAGATTCATTGAATGCTTGCTTTCGGGATCGTCATCCGGCATTCTCTCTATTCCCGCCGGCAGCTTTCAGGATCCGGATCGGAACAGCCTTTTTCAGCTATACGTCCAGTTTTTGATACGTGTCTATACATCCAGCCTTACGTTGCTGAACAGCCAGTCACAGATCTCCGGATCATCCAGAGCCGGTATCCATCCCCAGTGCGTCATCTGTCCGTAGAGGCCATATGACATCATCGTCTCCTCCGAGAAAACCGTGATCCTGGCCTTCTCGTTGTGCAGTTCCTCAGAGATGTACTGATAGGCCTCCTTTGCGAAGGTAGACTCCCCGGTGGAGTCGTTCACAGCAATCGCCATCCATATTGGGAGATCCGCCAGCGGCGTGAAATCGGGGTTATACTTCTTCCAGAACAACATGGCGAGGACTCCCGCCAGCAGATCGGTGTTCGCTGCCGAGAAGCGCAGAGTCACCTGGAATGGTGCGAGTCCCGCGACGTAGATCCTCCTGGGATCTGCCTTTTTCTCAGCGATCAGACGGTCTATGATCCCCCTGACATCTGTTAGTTCGGCGTCGGACCAGCTGTCGTTCGACTGAGGACCCAGTACGATACACTTGTATCTACCCTGGGATACGGGCTCTCCCCATTTCGTGATCACACGGTTGTTGACCATGTGTCGGTAGCTGTCCGTGCCCCTTTCCCCATTTCCGTGGAAAGCTAATACCAGCGGCAGCGGACCGTCGCTCTCGGGGATCAGCAGTCTGTATACCATCCCGCTCTGAGTAGTAAGGACCTCGAAATCGTCAACGACCGCAACTTTCATGACTGTCACGTCAGCTCTTGAGAGGCTGATCTTCTCTCCGCTGATGACCGCCTCACCCTCATAGGTGTCGTTATACAGAAAGGGTTCCACGAATACTGTCAAAGTATTCCTGTCTTTCTCGACTTTCCAAGCTCCAAGGCTTTCATGTCCCGCTATCGGATGCTTCGCGGTATTCCTAAAAACAAAACAGGCTTTCGTGACACCTGAGAGATCGCATTCCTCCCCAAAGGTAAGCCCGAACGATTCCACATACTGTCCGAAGTCCCGGACACATGTATTTGCGGTCACTGTAACTTTCACTATGTTGTACCCTCCTTTTCGTCAGCCAAACATTTCTGTCAATGTCCCTAATTAATTCAGCTACCTCGACAGACTGGAATTTGTATGTTAAAGAATATCGGTCGACAGGATCTCGTATATGTAATAATCACACCAGGTATTTACCATTTTAACACAAGAATAGAGAATACCCTTTAAAGTGCTGATGATCACCTATAACCTCTTCGGGCAAAAGGCAACGGAGATTGAAGCAGTGCTGTGATGAGGTTAGAATTAAGAAAGAGAATCACCTTTTGACGATTCCGGAAGATAAGGAGGCACTCAATGGCAGACTATGTGATGAATAAAGAAGGGAAGTACGGCTATCTCTTCGTCCAGGACATGAGCGGAGCACCCGCCAGCAGAGGGTCCGAGGAAGCCCTCGCCATGTACAGGAGGATCGGAGCCAGGCAGCTGTGGATCGACAGCAACTGCGTCCCCGGAGCTTTCCAGATGAAC
>JAFZZV010000053.1 GCA_017828855.1 Oscillospiraceae bacterium
AACTACTGCCCCGCCTTCATCCACGACCATCTGCGGGCGTATCCCTCTCTCCTCGAGGAGATCTACGATATCGGAAGCTCCGGTCCCGAACACCTCCTCATCTCCGGCATATGAGAAATAAATGTCGTTCCTGGGAACGAATCCCTTTTCCATAAGGGTCTCGGCAGCTTCCAGGGAAGAGCAGAACGTGATCTTTGTATCCAGAGTTCCCCTTCCCCACAGCTCACCGTCTTCTATGATGCCGTCAAATGCCGGTTTGTCCCATCCCCTCTCATCGACCGGGACCACGTCATAGTGAGCCATTAGAACGGAAGGCGAATCGCTGCTCGCACCTTTCCATCTGAAAAGCAGCCCCGTCCTGCCTACTCTTTCGAAATCACAGTTTCTGAACACGTTGGGATACAGCTCCGGGAGCATCGCCCTGAGTTTGTCAAACTCGTTCCCGTCTTCTTTGGAGGAGTCCTCATAACTGACGGTCCTGCACATTACAAGGCTCCGCAGGTGCTGTATCGCTCTTTCGGCATCGTACTCTATTGGATCGGGAACTGCCCTTTCCTCCTCTGCTGGTCTGAAGGCAGCAGCTCTGATCAGTATCACTGCAAGCAGGACTGCCAAAGCGATCAGTATATACAACATTTTCCGTTCCTCCGTTTCCTTAAGCTGCCCTGTGAGACGCAGACAGTCTGTCAGGGCTCTCGTCTGTATGAATAGATGTCTTAATTCTACATTGCCCGGGTACGGTTGCTCAATGTCTCATTCCGCAAAATGCATTCAATTTACATTTTATGTTCAAATAGAATTCACATTGCATCTCTATAATCCCAAGTGTAAACCAAACGGAGGCGATCAGAATGAACGAATTCGATAACAACATTTACGATACACCCAATGAAAATGACGAGACCGTTATGAACGGCACCGCAGAGACTCAACACACCGAGACTGCTCAGCCGTATCATTACGGAAACATGTCTACTGCAGCTGAAGAGTATCACTACGCAAGGCCGGACGCCGGAAAAAGCTTTGACGCTTCCGGCGCTGCAAGATCCGGCAGCAACAGTTATTACAATCCATACATCTCCAGCGATTCGCCGGTATACTCGCACGATTTCACAGCGGATACCACCAAGAAGACAAGGACGCGCAGGAGATCCGGACACGGATGGCTCGTCGCCCTCTGCATCATCCTTTCGCTCGCAAGCGGATTCGGCGGAGCCTGGACATATTCCAAGCTGTTTGCAAAGGAACCGGTAGTGATCACGAGCGTCAAGGAAACGACAACGAGCAGCCAGCCTGCATCCTCAGGAAGTTCTGATCTCACAGGCGTTATCGCCACCGCAAGAGAAAGCGTAGTGGAGATCACGACAGAGACTGTCAAGACCGGAAGCTTCTTCTCACAGAGCATAGCTCAGGGCGCCGGCAGCGGAGTGATAATTGATTCCGACGGATACATCGCCACATGCTACCACGTGATCCAGGGCGCTTCAAGCATAACAGTCACCCTCCTTGACGGAAGTTCATATACAGGTACCGTATACGGATACGATGCCGATAACGATCTCGCTGTAGTAAAGATAGACGCACACGACCTTCCTGTCGCTGTCTTTGCGGATTCCTCCAAGCTTAAAGTCGGAGAGACCGTGTTTGCTATCGGCAATCCTCTCGGGTCACTCGGTGGGACAGTTACAGACGGTATCGTCAGTGCGCTTGACCGCGAGGTCGAGGTCGAAGGACAGGAGATGACTCTCCTGCAGACCAGTGCAGCTGTCAACCACGGCAACTCAGGCGGCGGTCTTTTCAACGCAAGCGGAGAACTGATCGGTATCGTAAACGCCAAATCAGCCGGCGAAGATGTGGAAGGACTCGGATTTGCGATCCCCAGCAATATCGCTGTCGAAGCCGTCACGAAGATCCTTAACGAGGGTGGAAGCGTTTCACCTTCCTCACCCATCATGGGGGTCACTGTCCAGCAGGTCTACGACGAGACGACTGCAAAACAGTACAATCTCAGCCGTTACGGTGTCTACATCCTGAGCGTTGAGCCCGGTTACGGCGCCGAAAAAGCAGGCCTTAAAGCCTGGGACTGCATCGTCAGTGTGGACGATATAGCTATCGCTCAGGTCGAAGATCTCACCAGCCTTCTGAAGAAGTATTCCGTTGGAGATACGATCAGCGTTCAGGTCATCCGCGGCAACCGGCTGATGACATTCGAAGTCGAACTTATGCAGAGCATCAACTAAACCAGTTTTCATACATTTCTCTTTCTATTCTCAAAGAAGAACGGGGTCCCGGCAAAACCGGGATCCCGTTCTTCTTTGGGCATTCAGAAAGATCTGTCAATTCCTTCTGTTCCTTGCAGCGTCTGCTCTTCTTACTACTACCAGCATGTAGTAGATATAAAGGGCAGTCAGCACCAGGAGCACTGCATAGCAGATGATAGCAGGAGTTGATGTCAGCAGCCTGTTTATCCTGTCCATAATGAATATGAAATAGCTCTTGTCGATATCTTCCATCGCGACCAGATCCACATCTCCGATATAGATCCCGTCGGAATATACCCTCGCTGAACCAATGACCTGCCCGTTCGTGACCGGAGCCTCTACTTCCTCAGGTATATTTGTCTCGTATGTGATCACCGGGCTCTCGGACGTATCCGTCTCTATGATCGTGGACACGGGAAAAGCGGAGTAAAGCATGAGATAGTCCTTCTCGGAAGCATACTTAAGGGAGGTCTCGCTCACCGGTGTGCCTGCTCTGACCACTTCGGATACTTCCGTATTGTCGAACAGCCAGTCAAATGACAGCCTTGCGTTCGTGAATACGGAATTGCCCTCTCCCCAGAATCTGGTGTCTACTTCGAACGGACACCCGAGGAAAATGCCCGTAAATGACATTCCGCCGCTCTCCGCCCTGGTCACAAGGCATCTTCCGGATTCGTCTATGGTACCGGTCTTGATCCCCTTTATGTACCTCGTATAGTATCCGGACGAGCTGTTCTGAAGCATTATGGTGGAGTATATCTCTCTCTCGGAGTGGATGTTTGTGGCGCTGAGCGTGTAATAGCTCAATGACGTTATCTCCTTGAAACCGGGCACCGTGAGCGCCCAGCGCGTGATCAGGTAAAGGTCATGCGCAGTCGTATAGTGATCCTCATCGAACAGTCCGTGGGGATTGGTGAAGTGTGTCCCGCTGCATCCGAGTTCACGAGCCTTCCTGTTCATGGCCTCTATGAAGGACTCCCTCCCGAAATAAGCAGCCACTGAGGATGCCGCCTCATTTGCCGACTGGATCAGCATGCAGTGGATAAGATCGCTCATGGAAAGGATCTCCCCTCCGTAGAGCCCGGCATTTGAGATGTCGATCCCGTCAAATTCCACCCACACGTCATACGGAACCGTCACCATGGTGTTTTCGATATCTTCACACATAGTCATTGCCAGGGCTGCGGACATGATCTTGGTGATGGATGCCGGATACATCTTCCTGTCGGCGTTTTTCTGAAACACCACACGTCCGGTATCATCGTTGACGATGTATGCCGCTTCTGCGGTCACTTCGACTCCCAGTTCTATGTCAGTGGCGGACGCGAACACGGGAAGCACTGCTTCCGCCATCATGATGAAAACCGCAGCAGCGGCTATTAATCTCTTTTTCAATTGAACACCTGTCCCGATTCCGTAAATAATCTTCTCACTGCAGACATCAGCACCGGATTATTCTCTAACCCCGGGTCTTTGGCAAGGATCTCTCCTGCAGCGTCATTCGCAGTATACAGCGTCTTCTCATCATCGGCAATGTCTGCAACATCCAGACTGGGAAGCCCGTGCTGCCTGCTTCCCAGAAAATCTCCCGGGCCCCTCATCCTGAGGTCCTCCGTGGCAATCCTGAATCCGTCATCAGTCTCCACCAGCAGATTAAGCCTTTGCTTCGCAGTACCTGAGTCGGATGAAGATACGAGGACACACCAGCTCTGTTCCTGTCCCCGTCCAATACGTCCCCTCAGCTGATGGAGCGTCGACAGACCGAACCTCTCCGCGTTCTCGATGATCATTAAGGTCGCGTTGGGACAGTCGACTCCGACTTCGATCACTGTCGTTGAGACGAGCACCTTGACTTCACCCGTCCTGAATCTGTCCATCAGGTCGGATTTTTCCTGTGAAGACATCTTGCCGTGCAGCAGGCCTATCATTATCCCGTCAAGCCACTTTTCCTTCAGCTGCTCAAAGTACTCTGTCGCGGAGACAGTGTCCGGAAGCGCATCGCTTTCATCTATGAGCGGACACACTATATATGCCTGATGGCCGTCTTCTACGGTCTTTCTGACAAATCCCAGATACCTGTCTCTGTAGGATTCGTCGACCAGCACCGTCCTGATCCGTTTGCGTCCTTTGGGAAGCTCATCAAGGACCGAGATGTCGAGATCTCCGTAGACTATCAGCGACAGCGTGCGCGGGATAGGTGTAGCTGACATTACGAGCGTGTGCGGCGCGGTCCCTTTTCCGCTCAGCATCGCGCGCTGAGATACCCCGAACCGGTGCTGCTCGTCGGTAATGACAAGGTCCAGATCCCTGAACTCCACTCCCTCGGATATGACTGCGTGAGTCCCCACTATGACGTCGGCACCGCCGGACGCTATCTGTTTCAAGAGCGTCTTTCTTGCAGTGCCTTTCACCGATCCGGTCAGCAGACCGACTGTTATCCCGAAAGGTTCAAGATATCTTCTGAAAGTCTCCGCATGCTGTTCCGCGAGCACTTCCGTGGGTGCCATCACAGCGCTCTGGTGTCCGTTTTTCCAGGCAAGGTACACTGCAGCAGCGGCGACTGCCGTCTTTCCGCTTCCGACATCGCCCTGCAGAAGCCTGTTCATCGCTCTGCAGCCTGCAAGATCTTCCGATATCTCGCGGATACACTTTTTCTGCGCTCCGGTCAGCTCAAACGGGAGGGAACTGCAGAACTCTTCTGCCGACAGATCGGTATAACCCGGCTTGCTTCCGGATATCGTCTTCCTTCTCAGTTTGATGCCGAGAGACAGTATCAGCAGTTCCTCGAACACCAGTCTTTTCTTGGCTTCGGCTGCTTCAGTATCGTTCTTCGGAAAATGGACCTTTCTCAGTGCTTCCTCCGCCCCTATGAGTCCGTATCTCTTCAGCACTTCGTCCGGAAGCACTTCTCCGACGCTGAAGTCCGGGTCATGCAGGACCTGGCGCACATTGGACGCGATCATTCTCGAAGACAATCCTTCGGTCAGGGAATACTGCGGGATCAGCATTCCCATCTCGTTCTCCTGGACTATGACCGGATTGATCATCCGTATACCGAACAGATCCTTCTGGATCCTGCCGTGGAATACATAGTCGCTGCCTGTTTCAAGCTTCGCCGTCGCGTACGGGTTGTTGAAATATGTGAGCTCGACCGATGACCCGTCCGGAGCCACGGCGTACACTCTCTGCATCGTTCTCCCGCCCTTTATACGTACGGGCTGAGTCTTTCTGTCCACACGCGCCTTTACGGAGACCGCAGCTCCGTCTTCCGCGGAAGAGAGATCTTCGCAGACCACATAATTGGCGTAATTCCTTGGGTAATGTCTGAGCAGGTCTCCGACTGTCCTGATACCTATCCTGGAATAGAGAAGACTGCGCCTTGCCCCCACTCCCCTGAGTGAGCTGACGCTTCTGTCAAGAAATTCTGTTTTTTCCGATGCAGCAGGCAATCTCCGATGTCCTTTTTTATGCAAACGAAAAGCGCCGCTCCGTTTCCTGAAGCGGCGCATCATCTATTATTTCGCGTAATCTACCGCCCGGCTCTCCCGTATGACGTTGACTTTGACCTGTCCCGGATAACTGAGCTCATCCTCTATCCTCTGGACGATGTCGTGTGCCACAACGGTCAGCTTATCGTCCCCGACCTGCTCGGGTTTGACGAATATCCTTATCTCTCTGCCGGCCTGGATCGCATAGGAGCTGTCGACTCCGTCATAGTTATTGGCGATCTCTTCCAGCTTCTCGAGTCTCTTGATATAGTTCTCAAGATTCTCGCTCCTGGCTCCGGGTCTTGAAGCGGAGATAGCGTCCGCCGCCATTATGACATATGCCAGAGGCGTCTGAGGCTCCACATCATTGTGATGCGCCTCAATGGCGTGAATGATCTCTGCCGATTCCTTATATCTCTTTGCGATCTCGACACCGAGCTGGATATGTGTCCCTTCATACTCGTGGTCAAGCGCCTTGCCTATGTCATGCAGCAGTCCGGCGCGCTTAGCCTGGGTGACGTCAAGTCCCAGTTCGGAAGCAATGAGACCGGAAAGGAGCGCGACTTCCTCTGAGTGATTCAGGCAGTTCTGTCCGTAACTGGTCCTGTAATAGAGTCTTCCGAGGATCTTGATGAGATCAGGGTGAAGTCCGTGGACTCCGACTTCGAGAACGACCCTTTCGCCTTCCCGTCTGATCTTCGTCTCGACTTCCTTCTTCGCCTTCTCGAGGCAGTCCTCGATGCGGGCGGGATGGATCCTGCCGTCCTGGATCAGCTTCTCAAGCGTGATCCTTGCGATCTCTCTCCTGACCGGATCGAAGCAGGAGATCGCTATGGCTTCCGGTGTATCGTCGATTATCAGGTCGGCACCGGTGGCGTTCTCGATCGCTCTTATGTTCCTTCCCTCACGGCCAATGATCCTTCCCTTCATCTCATCATTGGGAAGAGCAACGACCGACACGGTGGTCTCCGAGGAGTGGTCGGCGGCGCATCTCGCGACCGCGATGCTGAGGATGTTCTTTGCGAGAGTATCGCACTCGTCAGCGAGATCCTGCTTGTATGCATTGATCCTGACGGCCTTCTCGTGATCCAGTTCCTCATCCACCTTGCTGAGCAGCACTTCCTTTGCCTGCTCGGTAGTGAACCCTGAGATCTTTTCCAGAGTCTCCGACTGAAGTGCCTTCAGTTCGTCAGCCTCACGGATCTTCTGTTCGAGCTGCTCGCTGCGTTTCTGGAGCCTTGCAGTCTCAGCTTCATTCTGCTCCTGCTTCCTGTCGAGGGTCTCTTCCCTCTGGGTGAGACGCCTTTCCTGTCTCTGGACCTCGCTCCTTCTGTCCCGGAGCTCACGGTCGGATTCCGACCTCAGTTTGTAGATCTCATCCTTTGCCTCAAGGATGACTTCTTTTCTTCGTTGTTCAGCAGATCTTATTGCATCATTGACAAGACGGGTCGCCTCCGCTTCCGCGGAGCCGATCTTAGCTTCAGCCACTTTTCGTCTGTGTGAGATTCCAATGAAAAAACAGGCAGTGCCACAAATGACGCCCGTGATAATTGCTGAAACAACGGCTACGGTAATAGGTACCATTGTTTCATTCACCTTTCAGTTATATATGGATTATTCTTCGATATATCCCTTAAACAGAACGGCAGATCCGCGACCTGTCAATTCTGCTAAAAATACCTTTACTATTAAATAATAAATACGGTTTAATGTCAATAAACTGTGACTTTTCGCTTCTTGACACGGGAATGGCACTATGATAGTTTTACTATGATTGAGAACGATCCTGTGATGCGGACATATAGTTTCGGGTCTTCCCTCAAAGAGAGCGCTGCTGAAGCTGTGAAAGCGCAGGGAACCGCAACCGGTACCACCGCGGAGGATCTCCTGTGAACAGGAGACGGGCCGGCCCGTTAAAGCCGCAATGAGTGGCGCTTCTGCGCAATTCGGGTGGAACCGTGGGTCTTATCTCCCATCCCGTTTCGGGGTGGGTTTTTTGTTTTGTTATTTCTTTTTTGGAGGATATACAGATTATGTCAAACATCAGGATCAATCTCAGAGGAGATGTCCGCGAGTTTCCTTCCGGAGTCACCGGACTGGAAGTGGCTCAGAGTATCGGAGCAGGACTGGCAAAAGCCGCGTGCGCCGTATCGGTCAACGGCGAGATCAGGGACCTCAGACTTCCCATCAGTGAAGACTGCGATCTTTCCGTCCTCACTTTTGATGATGCGGAAGGAAAACACGCATACTGGCACTCCACTTCGCACATCATGGCACAGGCGATCCAGCACCTCTATCCGCAGACACTGTTCACCATCGGTCCTGCAGTAGAGAACGGATTCTACTACGACGTGGACTGCGACGTCACGTTCACTCCGGAGATCCTGGAGAAGATCGAAGACGAGATGAGAAAGATCATCAAGGAAGATCTGCCTATAGAGCGCTTCGTGCTCGAAAGGGAAGATGCGCTTGCCAGGATGGCATCCAACCCCTATAAGGTCGAACTGATCTCCGATCTGCCCGACGAGGCAGAGATATCCTTCTACAGCCAGGGAGATTTCACCGATCTCTGTGTCGGTCCGCATGTCATGAGCACAGGCAGGATCGGGGCTGTCAAGCTCCTCAACGTCACCGGTGCTTACTGGAGAGCGGATGCGAACAACAAGATGCTCCAGAGGATCTACGGCATCTCCTTCCCGAAAGCGTCCCAGCTCAATGAATACCTCGAGAGACTCGAAGAGGCAAGGAAGAGAGATCACCGCCGTCTCGGCAGGGAGCTCGGCCTGTTTGCGCTTATGGACGAGGGTCCCGGATTCCCGTTCTTCCTCCCAAAAGGCATGGTCCTCCGCAATACGCTGATCGATTACTGGCGTGAGGTCCACAAGCGCTACGGTTATGTCGAGATCTCCACTCCCATCATCCTCAACCAGGAACTGTGGCACCGCAGCGGTCACTGGGACCACTATAAGGACAACATGTACACGACGGTCATCGACGGCGAGGATTACGCAGTCAAGCCCATGAACTGCCCGGGCGGCATGCTGGTATACAAGCTGCAGCCGCACTCATACCGCGAGCTTCCGCTCCGTGTCGCCGAGCTTGGTCTTGTCCACCGCCATGAGCTTTCCGGCGCTCTGCACGGCCTGTTCCGCGTGCGCTGCTTCACTCAGGACGATGCCCACATATTCATGACGCGCGACCAGATGAAGGAAGAGATCCAGAACGTCGTGAAGCTGTTCGACGAAGTCTATGATCTTTTCGGCCTTCCCTACAAGATCGAGCTTTCCACCATGCCGGATGACCATATGGGCGAGATCGAAGACTGGCAGTTTGCCGAACAGACTCTGAAGGAAGCCATCACAGATATGGGCAAGAGCTATGAGATCAATGAGGGCGACGGTGCCTTCTACGGTCCAAAGCTCGACTTCCATCTCGAAGACTCACTCGGACGCACATGGCAGTGCGGCACGGTGCAGCTCGACTTCCAGATGCCTGAGAGGTTCGAACTCGAGTACGTCGGCGACGACGGAGAAAAACACCGCCCGGTCATGATCCACCGCGTGGTCCTCGGCTCCATCGAGCGCTTTATCGGAGTCATCACCGAGCACTTTGCCGGCGCGTTCCCGACATGGCTGTCTCCGGTCCAGGTAATGGTGATCCCCATCTCAGAGAAACACGCAGGATATGCCGAAGAAGTCCTCAGAAAGCTTGACGCGGAAGGCATCCGCGCCGAGGTCGACTCCAGAAACGAGAAGATGGGATACAAGATCCGTGAAGCACAGCTTCAGAAGATCCCCTACATGCTCGTTGTAGGCGACAAGGAAGCGGAATCCGGAACGGTGTCTATAAGGAGCCGCAGGGACGGCGACGAAGGCCAGCTTCCTTTGGGAGATTTCATCAGCAGGATCAGGGAGGAGATCGACTCCCGCACACGCTGATATACACAGGTCGATTCTATACGGAAGTCCGCTCTGCTACCTGCAGTACGGGCTTCTTTAATTCGCTCCTTTTACCCTTCTGCATGTCCCTAATTTGCTCTATTCTAGGTGTATTCGCAGGAGCCTTATGATATAATCCAATCGTATGGGATCATAAGATCATTTATTACTTTATATATTGAAACGGAGGAAACTCTAATGGCCGAGAATACCGGAATCTCCCTTGAACTGCCGGTCCCTTCCATGGATCCGACAACTTTCGCAGAAGCAACACTTACTCCTATCGTAGCAGCTCCGGAAGAAACATCTGCCGTGACTGATTATCTCAGTGATGCAAATCTTACTGACGAGGAAAAGAAGGCTGTCGCCGATTTCTCACAGAAGATCAATATCAGGGATACCAACGTCATCCTTCAGTACGGTGCTGCATGCCAGCAGAAGATCGCTTCCTTCTCGGATACGACTCTTGAGAATGTCCGCACCAAGGACCTCGGCGAGATCGGCGATATGATCTCCGACCTGGTAGTTGAACTCAAAGGCTTCTCCGTCGATGAAAAAGACGAGAAGAAAGGGTTCCTCGGTCTGTTCAAGAAGTCCAGGAGCGCCTTTGCAAAGCTTCAGGAGAGATATGATACCGCTTCCAGCAGTGTCGACAAGATCTCGGAAGTCCTCAAGGATCATCAGAATACACTGTTCAAGGACATCGTGATGTTCGATCAGATGTATGATGTGAACCTCTCCTACTTCAAGGAGCTCTCGATGTATATCATCGCCGGCAAGAAGAGGCTTGAGGAAGAGCGTGCGACCACTCTCAAAGAACTCAAGGACAAAGCCGAAGCTTCCGGACTTGCGGAAGATGCGCAGGCTGCCAACGACTTTGCAAACCTCTGCGAGAGATTCGAGAAAAAGCTGTACGATCTCCAGCTCACCAGAGAGATAAGCATACAGATGGCGCCTGAGATCAGGCTCATCCAGAACGGCGACACGCTCATGGTTGAGAAGATCCAGACGACAATCAACAACACCATCCCCCTCTGGAAGAACCAGATGGTCCTTGCTCTCGGGATGGCTCATTCCAAGGAAGCCATGGAAGCCCAGAAGGAAGTCAGCGATCTTACGAACGAACTGCTCAAGAAGAATGCCGAGACGCTCCAGATGGGCACCATTGAGATCGCTAAGGAGAGCGAGCGCGGAGTCGTTGATATCGAGACCGTCGAGGAAGCTAACCGCAAGCTCATCGAGACCCTCGACGAAGTCATCCGCATCCAGGAGGAAGGCCGTCAGAAGCGCCTCGAGGCTGAGAACACGCTCGGAAAGATCGAGACCGAACTCAGGCAGAAACTCCTTGAAGTGAGGGGATGACCTGTATCGGATTAAAGAGATAAGGGGGTAAACAGTTGAACAGACGTCCTAATTACGGAATGACAGGATGCTTGATGTTCATGATCGCTTGCGGTCTGTGTCTTTGGATCCTGCCCCGTCTCGGAAAGATCCTTCTCCTGGGAGGAGGACTGATAGGATTCGGAATAATCGCTCTTGTCGTGGCTCTTATCGTTTATTCGCTGAAAGGTGACGGCAGCACGAGCACCAAACGCGCCGATCTTACGACCGATCAGGCCGAACTCATAAACAGCGGAAAGAGCAAGGTCGTGTCCGTAAGGAGCACGCTCGGAAAGATCCGCGACACTGAGATAAGGGAAGCAGGTTATTCGATCTGCAGAACATGTGACAGGATCTTCAAAGCCCTGATAGAACAGCCGAAGAGCATCATGTCCGCCAGACAGTTCCTGACTTATTACCTCCCCACCATCAATCTTATCCTGGAAAAGTACGAGAAAGTTGAACGGAGCGGAACTGATTCCGGAAAGATGGCTGAGAAGGTCAAGAATTACCTGAACGACGTTGACAAAGCTCTCAAGAAATTCTATACGAACCTGTTTGAGGATGAGAAGCTTGACCTCACCGTTGAGATGGAGGCTATGACGATGGCTGTCAAACGGGACGGACTCATCACCGACGATGAGCTCCGCCAGGAACTGAGTTCCGCTGCATCAGGAAAGCTGCAGGATATTGACCTTTCCATCTGAATCTGATCATTTTGAAAGCGCGGGCGTGCCCGCGCTTTTCTTTTTGCACTTTTACCGAATTGATGCGCTGAAGCGGTCTACATGATATGTAATCATACGAACTGCTGCGGCCGTTGTTTACGCAGGACTTACTTGATAATATAATTACTTGCATAAAATATAGCGATCCCCCGAATCTGATCGATAGGAGAAAAACCATGAACAAATACATCGAAAGCGTTCTTGAAGGCGTCAGCAGCAAGCATGCTTCCCAGCCCGAGTTCGTCCAGGCTGTGAGGGAAGTTCTGTCCTCTCTTTCTCCGGTCGTCGATGCCAACCCCGAATATGAAAAAGCCGACCTGCTCAACAGAATGGTAGAACCGGAGCGCATGTTCACGTTCAGGGTAGTCTGGATGGACGACGAAGGAAGATACCATACCAACCGCGGATGGCGCTGCCAGTTCAACGGAGCGATCGGGCCCTACAAGGGGGGACTCCGGTTCCAGTCCAACGTGAATGAGAGCATCATAAAGTTCCTAGGATTCGAGCAGACTTTCAAGAACAGCCTTACAGGTCTTCCGATCGGCGGAGGAAAAGGCGGTTCGGATTTCGATCCTGCAGGAAAATCCGATGCCGAGGTCATGCGTTTCTGCCAGAGTTTCGTGTCAGCTCTTTTCAGATATATAGGACCCGATGTAGACGTTCCTGCCGGAGACATGGGTGTCGGCGGACGCGAGATCGGATACATGTTCGGCCAGTACAGAAGGCTCAAGGGAGTCTGGGAGAACGGCGTCTTCACCGGCAAGGGGCTCAGCTACGGAGGATCTCTGATACGGCCGGAAGCCACGGGTTACGGAGCCATGTACTACCTGGAAGAAGTCCTGAAGCATCAGGGCGACAGCATGGCGGGAAAGCGCATCGGTGTTACCGGCTACGGCAACGTTGCGTGGGGCATAGTCAAGAAAGCCGCTGAGCTCGGAGCGATCTGCTGCTACATATCAGGCTCCGACGGGTATATTCACGATCCCGACGGCATCAATACTGAAGAGAAGATCGATTATATGCTGGAGATGAGGGAAAA
>JAFZZV010000054.1 GCA_017828855.1 Oscillospiraceae bacterium
CAGTTCCTTCACCAGCTTGTCCAGAGCGGTGAAGTAGTTGTTGTGGATCTCGCTTATCGCAAACGCGTCGGTGCCTGCGAGGAGCCTCTTGAACGGGTTTGAAATATTCTTGTGAGTCGTCTCGAACAGTTCCATGGATTCCTTGCGGTACGCATCTGTGCGGCGGACTATATCGTTCACGACCTGTGTGGCTTCGTAGAGGACGACGGAATCGGCGCGTCCGGAAGACCTGGCCTGAGAGACTGAGAATTTCGACCCGCAGTAGGGGCAGAAGGTCTCCTGGACCTCTTCCTCCAGAAGGACGGTCTTATTGCAGACGGGGCAGTTGACTTTGTATGATGCCATGATGGGTGCTCCTGTTCAGTGATGGGTCTATTATACTATCTGTCGGCTCCGGAGAGAACAGTAACATGAGAGAATCAGGGAAAAGGTCGTCTGTGACCTGAGCGGATAAGGCGAAAGGGCAGCGTCGGAAATGGTATAATCAGATTATCATTGCTGCCGGTGAGGCGCGCCGCAAGGAGGATGTGTATGGCACTCAGGACTATCCTGCACTGTGACTGCAACAGTTACTTTGCCAGTGTGGAAGCCATGCTGGATCCTTCTCTGCGGGGACTTCCTCTGGCTGTGGCAGGAGATCCGGAGAGCCGCCACGGCGTCGTGGTCGCCGCCAGCATGGAGGCAAAGAAGTACGGAGTAAGGACGACCGACACTGTGTATGCGGCAAAGCAGAAATGTCCCGAACTCGTAGTGGTAGTCCCGCATCACAGCAAGTACTCAGAGATATGTGACAGGATAAACGGGATATACCTCGAATACACGGATCTTGTCGAGCCGTTCAGTGTGGATGAGTCCTTTCTGGACCTTACGGGGAGTCCCGCCCTCAGGGAAAAGACCGCGAAAGAGATCGCGGACGAGCTCAGGGAAAGGATCAAGGAAGAGATTGGGATCACGATCTCCGTAGGGGTGAGCTTCAACAAGTGTTTTGCCAAGCTTGCCTCTGACATGAAGAAACCCGACGCCACGACCGTGATAATGCCGGAAGATGTGGAGGAAAAGGTATGGCCGCTGCCGGTGTCGGATCTCCTGTTCGTCGGTAAGAGCACGGCGTCGTCGCTGAGCAGGGCAGGCATCACTACTATCGGGGATATCGCGAAGAACGGCAGGGAAAGGATGACCGAGCTGCTGGGAAAGCACGGCGCAGGTCTCTGGGACTACGCAAGCGGAAATGATTCCGAACCGGTCCGTTCCTATTATGACGAGAGACAGGTCAAGAGCGTGGGGAACAGCTTTACGTTCAGCAGGGATCTGGTCACGCCGGACGACGTAAGGGCAGGGATAAACATGCTTGCCGCCTCGGTCAGCAGCAGACTCAGGAGGAAAGGCTTCCTCGCGGGTAACATCCAGGTCTCGATAAAGGACCCCGACCTGAAGACGATCCAGCGTCAGAAGGCTTTTGACGTCCCGACGCACCTGCAGAGGGAGATAGCGGATTCCGCTTTCGAACTGGTGGAATCCAACAGGAACGGCGGACCGGTAAGGCTGTTGGGCATAAGCTGCTCCGCTCTGATCCCCGAGGATGAGGCGGTGTCGCAGATGTCGCTGTTTGATGAGGAAGACAGCGCGGACAGGCAGAAACAGGAGAAACTTGAGGATGCGGTGGCATCCATAAATAACAGACTGGGAAAGGACAGCATCACGCTGGGATTCAGGAAGGCGGAAGGCTCCGGGATCCCGGGGAACGAAAGATAATGGAAAGAAACATAGAGATCATATCCAGAGAAACAGGGCAGAAGCCGGTATATGTCGAGAATGTTGTGAAGCTTCTCGACGAGGGGAACACAGTCCCGTTCATAGCGCGTTACCGCAAGGAGATGCATGGGACAATGGACGACCAGCTGATCAGGGAGATCGCGGACAGGATGACATATCTCCGCAATCTTGACAAGCGCCGTGAGGAAGTCAGCAGTTCCATAGAGGAACAGGGCAAGATGACTGACGAGCTCAGGGAAGCGATCGCCGCAGCAGAGACTCTTGCCGAACTGGAGGACATATACCGCCCATACAAACAGAAGAGACGCACCCGTGCCACCGTCGCAAAAGAGAAGGGCCTCGAGCCTCTGGCTGAGGTCCTGTATGCTCAGGATGTCATGGAGGGGACCCTGGAGGGTCTTGCCGCTCCTTTTGTTGACGCGGAGAAGGGAGTTGCCGATACTGCGGAAGCTCTTGCCGGTGCGTCCGACATAATCGCCGAGAATATTTCGGATGATGCCGAGATCAGGAGACTGCTCAAGGATCTGATCCGCAAGAAAGGGAAGATCTCTTCTAAAGGCCTTACGGAAGAGGACTCGGTATACAGGAACTACTATGATTATTCTGAAGCAGTCGCGACCGTGCCGAGCCACAGGATACTGGCTATCAACAGGGGCGAGGACGAGAAGCTGCTCAAGGCAGGCATTGAGATAGATGAGGAACTGGCGCTCAATATCGTCAGGAACCATTCCGTAAAGCACAGCGGCAGCATCAGCTGCGACCTTGTAAAGGACGCGGCGGATGACGCGTACAGCAGGCTGATATTCCCGTCTGTTGAAAGAGAAGTCAGAGGAGAACTCACCGACATGGCCTCTGAACAGGCGATACATATGTTCGGGACCAACCTCAAGCCTCTGCTCATGCAGCCACC
>JAFZZV010000055.1 GCA_017828855.1 Oscillospiraceae bacterium
GAGCCGGAGGCTCTCATGTTGGAGACGTGCTTCTTCTTGCATACGTTGACGGTTATGTCTCCTGGCTTGGGTGCCGCTCCGACCACCATTCCCGCGTATACCTTAATGTTAGGCCCGATGAACAGCTGTCCTCTTTCCTGAGCGTTGTACAGACCGTAAGTGACCGATTCACCTGTCTCGAACGCCACCAGAGAGCCGTTCTGCCTCATGGGGATATCGCCTTTCTTCTCGTCGTACTTCTCGAAGACGGCGCTCATGATCCCCTCTCCGCGCGTATCCGACAGGAACTCGTTTCGGTATCCGAACAGGCCTCTGGAGGGTACGATGAACTCAAGTCTGGTCCTGCTGCCCTGGGGCAGCATCTCCACGATCTCGCCCCTGCGGCTTCCCACCTTCTCCATCACCGAGCCCACGCACTCCTGGGGCACGTCGCAGACCAGACGCTCGTAGGGCTCGCAGACCTTTCCGTTTATGGTCTCGTACAGCACCTTCGGGGGACTCACCATCAGCTCGTATCCCTCTCTCCTCATGGTCTCTATGAGTATGGAGAGATGCATCTCACCCCTGCCGCAGACCTTGAAGCTGTCGGTGGAATCAGTAGGTTCCACTCTCAGGGAGACGTCCTTGAGCAGCTCTCTCTCGAGCCTGTCCTTGAGCTGGCGGCTGGTGACGAACTCGCCTTCTGTCCCTGCGAACGGGCTGTCGTTGACTGAAAAAGTCATCTCGACTGTGGGGTCGCTTATCTTTACGAATGGCACGGGGTCGGCTTTCTCAGGCTCGCAGATCGTGTTGCCTATGTTGACGTCCCCGATGCCGGAGACCGCCACGATATCGCCCACGGACGCGCTCTCGCAGGGCTCCCTGCGGACATCCTGGAACTCGAAGAGAGCTGACACCCTCTCCTTCCTTCCCACGCCGGCGTCATGATAGTCGCAGAGCCACACGTCCTCCCCGACCTTTATGCTTCCCCGCTCTATCCTGCCTATGCCGATCCTTCCGACATAGTCGTTGTAGTCCACTGAGGACACCAGGAGCTGGAGCGACCCATTCTCGTCGCCCTGCGGCGGCTTTATGTAGTTTATGATCGTCTCGAACAGGGGCTTGAGATCCTCTCCCGGGACTTCATGGGAGTAACTGGCAGTCCCGCTCCTGCCTGAACAAAAGAGCATGGGGCTGTCGAACTGCTCCTCGCTGGCTCCGAGATCCAGCAGCAGTTCAAGTATCTCGTCCACGACCTCGTGCACCCTGGCGTCAGGGCGGTCGACCTTGTTGACCACCACGACCAGCATCAGTCCGAGTTCCAGAGCCTTGGAAAGCACGAAACGCGTCTGAGGCATGGGGCCTTCGGCGGCATCAACCAGCAGCAGTACACCGTCTGCCATCTTGAGGACACGCTCCACTTCGCCTCCGAAATCCGCATGTCCGGGGGTATCTATAATGTTGATCTTTACTCCGTTGTAGGTGCAGGAGCAGTTCTTGGAGAGGATGGTTATCCCCCTCTCCCTTTCAAGATCGCCCGAGTCCATGATGCGATCGGCGATCACCTGGTTCTCGCGGAAAGCTCCGCCTTGTCTGAGCATCTCGTTGACCAGCGTGGTCTTGCCGTGGTCTACGTGAGCTATGATCGCGATATTTCTGAGATCCTGTCTTACCATTTCTTTCTCTTTTTTCCCAAAAGATCAGCGCCGCACGAGCGTCGTGCGGCGCCGTATCATAACGTATTGCTTTTTAGAACGCGACGCGTTCCCTGAGGTAATCCCTCAGTCCTTCTATCGGCACTCTGACCTGCTCCATGCTGTCTCTGTCACGGACTGTGACGCATCCGTCGGTCTCGCTGTCAAAGTCATAGGTTATGCAGAAAGGAGTTCCTATCTCATCCTGCCTGCGGTAGCGCTTCCCGATGGAGCCGGACTCATCGTAGTCCACCATGAACTCCTTGCTCAGCAGGTCTCGAACCTTGGACGCACCTTCCCCGAGCTTCTTGGAAAGGGGCAGGACAGCGGCCTTGTAAGGTGCAAGGAACGGATGGAGATGCAGCACTACTCTTGTATCGTTCTCCCCGACCGTCTCTTCGTCATACGCGTCGGTCATAAACACCAGCAGAGCTCTCTCAACGCCGAGCGACGGCTCTATGACATAGGGAACATAGGGCTCCTTGCCCTCTTCCTGATAGACGAGCTTCTCTCCGGAGAACGACGAATGCTGCGACAGGTCGTAGTCGGTCCTGTCCGCGATGCCCCAGAGCTCTCCCCATCCGAACGGGAACAGATACTCGAAGTCGGTAGTACCCTTGGAGTAGAATGCGAGCTCAGCGGGCTCGTGGTCCCTCAGTCTGAGGTTCTCCTCCTTGATGCCGAGCGAGAGCAGCCAGTCTCTGCAGAAGCCTCTCCAGTACTGGAACCACTCCATATCGGTGCCTGGCTCGCAGAAGAATTCCATCTCCATCTGCTCGAATTCCAGTGTGCGGAAGATGAAGTTGCCGGGCGTGATCTCGTTGCGGAAGCTTTTTCCGATCTGGCAGATGCCGAACGGGATCTTCCTGCGGCTGGTCCTGAGGACGCTCTTGTAGTCCACGAAGATGCCCTGCGCGGTCTCGGGGCGGAGATAAACATCAACTCCGCTCTCCTCTGTGACGCCCTGATGCGTCTTGAACATGAGGTTGAATTTCTTTATGTCGGAGAAGTCCGATGCTCCGCATCCGGGGCAGGGGATCTTGTTCTCCCTGATGAACGCGACCATCTCGTCGTTGGTCATGGCCTCCACGACCACGTTGTTCCCGGTCTCCTTAGCCCACTCTTCGATGAGCTTGTCAGCGCGGTGCCTGCGCTTGCAGCTCTTGCAGTCGATCAGAGGGTCATTGAAGTTTACGACGTGGCCTGAAGCCTCCCAGACACGGGGGTTCATCAGGATACCCGCATCCAGACCGACGTTGGTGGGGCTCTCCTGCACGAATTTCTTCCACCATGCGGATTTTACGTTCTGCTTGAGCAGGACGCCGAGAGGACCGTAGTCCCAGGAGTTGGCAAGACCGCCGTAGATCTCGCTGCCGGGAAATATGAATCCCCTGTTCTTGCAAAGCGCGACGATCTTTTCCATTGTCTTCTCTGTCTGTAACATCACAACTACCTCTGTACTTGTATTTGTCCGGCCGCGATCATCAGAGCTCGCAGTCGATAGCTATACTGGCTTCCCGATTGGCATGCATATAAGTCTTGACCACGCTGCAGTGGTAAGGATCGTTCTGGTACTCATCCAGTGCCTCCCTGCTCTCAAGATCGACCTGGAGGATCACGTCATAGCTTCTCTCGGACATGAGAAAATCCGTACCGACCCATATCTTTCTGATGGTCGGAACATTGCCCTCCATAGACATGAGGACTTCTTTGGCTCTGTTCTTTGACTCTTCGGATCCGTCTGAAAGCTTGAAACAAACTGTATGCCTGATCATTTTTTCACCTCTGCTTTTTCGGAAACCAGTATATCATAATCATGTCATTTTTCATATATATTTTGCCGCTAATTGTGCTTACTGCACATCTCCGGGGAAAGGCATCCTCCTTTATCTTTCCTTCCTGCTCGCATCCGCAAAAGTCTTCTCCGGGCATACTAATCGATATCATGCCATGGTATCATATTATAAGTAGTATTGGTCCATTCATGCTGATCGGTGGTGCTCTTCAATGGCTGAAAACACTGTCAACTTTACCGGATTCGCGTCATTCGATGTCCCTGCGGACAAGGTTTGGGATGCGCTTATCCGTTTTGATGACAAGACGCTCTACCTGTGGAACGATCAGCAGATACGGTCTGCCGACGGCCGCTCCTGGTCAGGCACCGTATCTTTCAGGGGAACTCCTTTCCGTCTGAATGCCTCTCCTTACGATATCAGGATGACCTCCCCCAGGACCAGACTCGGCATCCGCGTCAAGCCTGCGGAGCCCGGCTGCACGGTGATCGTAGCCTGTGCCGGCCCCGGAGACGCTCCCGAAGTCAGCAAAAAGGATACCGATGCGTTTCTTTCCCGTCTCAGAAAAGCTTTGGGGACGGAAGATCCTGTGACGGAGACTGTCCCCGCAAAGACTTCTCCGTCCCGGTCACAGGAGGTCACTTCACCGATACCTGAAACTTCGAAGAAAAGCAGAAAGCGCTCCTCCGGCAAGTCTTCCTCCGGCGGATCCATTGCGGTCCTCATCCTTCTGGCGGCACTTGCTGCTGCCGGAGTTTTCCTGACCATGCTCGGTTTGAGGGACACCAGGTCGTCTTCTGCCGTACCGGTCATATACGACGGTCCGTACGGTTCCGACAGGATATCTGTGGATTCGGCCGTCCTTCTGGAACCCGGTCTGAGCAGGTCCGCAGTTGAATCTTCTCTTGGCCAGCGCAGTGAAGGGACCAAAGCCCGGTCGGTCTATCTGAGCTCCGATGTGACGGAATACGGTACACCCTCCGTTGCCGTGCAGGTCATCTACGACGGTGATACAGCTTCCGAGATAAGTATTCTGGATCTGAGTCAGGCTTCTTCCGTAGGCAGGGTCACCGGAACCGCTCTCTCTCCAGCCTCTTCAATGGAAGAACTGGAGCAGCAGGCGGGGACAAAAGTCTCCCTCGTCAGGATATATGATGAAAACGGAATTACTGTAAGGGAATACCATTTCGGGTATATCGATCCCCTGTTCAACTTCAGCCCCTCCTGGGAAGGACAGCTTTGGGCGAAGATTGGCTCTGACGGAAGTTTTACCAGCGGTACCGGCTGCCGCTACGATGGCTCCGATCCTCTGTTCCACTCACGCCTTTCAGATGTCTCCGGATATCAGTATGACTCGTTCGACGATTATATGGACGACTTCAAGGGATACCTTTTCTGTCTCAGGTTCAAGGCTCAGCCGGACAGATACATGTCTACACTGATGATCCCTGACCTGGCTTTCTCAAGACAGGTGGATGAGACTTCGCTGTATGACGGTTCTTCTTCTTTCAGGCTGGCTGACGGATCCCCTGTCTGGGCATACACCGCGGGTTTCGGCATAAGGGGCGATCTCGTCCTTTTCTCGGCAGTGAACCGCAGGCTCTGGCAGAAGGAAGATCAGCTGAACGGAACGTCCTGCGCCTCAGTCCGTTCAGGTATGGCCAGTTCAGAAGCCCTGTATTGTATGGGCATCCTTCCGTCTATGGTATATATAGACCATTCTTACATCACCCTCGGTTTCGGAAGGCTTCTGCCGGACACGGATGTCCTTACAGAACAGTTCGAATTCTGTATACGTTTCTCGATCACGGATGACGTGGTCGAATCGATATATGACAACACCGGCACGCAGCTGGTAATTGATTGACAGAAAGGTTTTGCACTATGGGTACTGACTCCGCAAAGAAACTTAAAAGCTATCTGGGCGCTGCATCGTGGCTGCGGCTGCTGTCTCTCCTTCTCCTGGCCGCTTCGGTCATCGCGCTCATTGTCGGCATCTCACTGGCCTCAAAAGATGTAGATCCTTCCACCGCAATCGAGTTCTACCCCGCAGAGAAGGCTATGAAGGGCAAATACGTGTATCTTGATCTGACAGGCATAACCGATCCAGTCGCAAGCCGTGACCAGGAGACATGGTATGTGGCTGTCGACAGAGAGCTGTACGGATATATCGTAAAGATGGAGGACTGGCGCTTCACAAGCCTTAAAGCGCATAACGACTGGTGGTATGCCGAAGAGGAATATGATATTGATCCTACAAGGATCTACGGAATGCCCAACAAGATCCCAGATGAACTTGCGGATGTCGTTGCGGACGTTTTCGACTATGACTCGAAAGAACAGGTCAGGGATGTGTTCGGGGATTTCTATCTCGACTGCACCGATTCTCCGAACGATATTCCTTCGGGGATCACAATTTTCTTAGCGCTTGTGCTCTTCACGGTCGCCCTCGTTCTTTTCGCCCTCAATGCGACCAGGAACGGAACCGCAAGGCGCTGTCTGAAGCGTCTTGATAAGCTGGGACTTACGGATGCTGCTGCAGAACAGCTGGATTCACCGCTCAACGAGATCATCGGAAACGACGTCACCAGGATATCTCCCGATTTCGTCTATTGCCGCCGTCAGGGCTCTGTTGTCGCCCTCAGCGACATTCTCTGGCTGTACGGTCATGTGCAGAGATACAACGGCGTGATAGTATCTCAGACCCTGAGAGCAGCAACAAAAGCGAACAAGGAGATCTCTGTCTGCCAGACGGAGAAAGGCCTGGGAACAGAAGCATTCTCCAGGATAATGGAAGTCATTTCGACACGGTTCCCCAGCATCATGCTTGGATACTCCCTTGAGAATCTCAACGCATATGGCAACATGATCAAGGAAGAAAAAGCAAAGGCCAAGGAAGAAAAGGAAAACTGAAACACATTAACAGGGTGCAACTGTTTTATTGATCAAAAAAACATCCTTTGTAATCCTGATCCGGTAAGATCAGATTACAAAGGATGTTTTTGGTGGGAGAGGATGGATTCGAACCATCGAAGTCACTGACAACAGATTTACAGTCTGCCCCCTTTGGCCACTCGGGAACTCTCCCATATTCAATTGGAGCTGGTAGACGGACTCGAACCCCCGACCTGCTGATTACAAATC
>JAFZZV010000004.1 GCA_017828855.1 Oscillospiraceae bacterium
AAAGAGCATTCTCAGGATCAACGCGAGACGCTGGGAGATCGAGGAAAGTTTCCGCATCATGAAATCCGATTTCCGTTCCAGGCCTGTTTATCTCAGACGTGAGGACAGGATAAGGGCTCATTTCCTCACATGTTTCCTTGCCTTGTACATTTACAGGATCCTCGAAAAGAGACTGCAGGAGAAATACACTACTTCTCAGATCCTTGATACTCTGCGTAACATGTGCTTTATGGAGATCCACAGAGAAGGTTATATCCCAGCTTATAAAAAGACTGTTATCTCAGACGCTTTGCATGACATAAGCGGTTTCAGGACTGACTATGAAATCGTTACTTTGAGCAATATGAGAAAAATTATCAGAGAATCTAAAAAAACCTAAACATTGTGCAAAACTTGTGAAAAACCAAAGTTCTGCAGATCCCTTTATTTACTGGGGTTTGCAGAACTTTTATTATCCTCAAACTGTCAAAGACGAGTTAGTCTCTGCTCATAGCGATGTCAATCGGACATTGAAAAGGAAAGATCTGCCGCAGAGGAGAAAAAACACCGGATGCATGAGCACATCCGGTGTTGCATGAGATCAAATGTTGTCAGAGAATGCTGCCGTCTTTTTTGACGGTCAGTGCCTTGTAGATCAGTATCGCGGCGGCATATATCACCAACAGCACAGCTATCCACATCATGAAGTTAAGGGGAAGCTGTGAGAGCGAGAATATGTTTGCGATCCCGGTAAATGTGATGAGCAGGGTCGCCGCAGTGACCAGGAAAGTCGAGAAGATAAGTTCTCTTGAAGAGAAGCTGGTCACAAACGGGATCTTGTTGGTCCTCATCATGTGTATGATAAGGGTCTGCGATATGATACCGAAAGCGAACCATCCGGTCTGGAACGAGAGAGCTTTGTCGTTGCAGTTGAATCCCATGATGAACCACAGGACCAGGAAGCAGAGGATGTCCAGGAACGATGATATCGAGCCGAAAACGAACATATAGTTCTTTATTCCCTTGGTGTCCCAGCTCTTGGGCTGCTGTATCAGCTCCGGATCCACGTTGTCGAAAGGCATGCCCAGCTGGGCGAAGTCGTTCATGATGTTCTGGATCAGGATGTGTATGGGCATCATTGGCAGGAACGGAAGGAATATGGAAGCGATTATCACAGAGATGATGTTTCCGAAGTTTCCGCTCGTAGCCATCTTGATGTATTTCAGAACGTTCGTGAAGGTCTTCCTGCCGTTGGTCACGCCGGTCTCCAGGACGTTCAGGTCCTTTTCCAGAAGGATGATCCCCGCGGTCTCCTTTGCGATGTCTACGGCGGTATCCACCGAGATACCGACGTCGGCCTGCTTCAGGGCGGCGGAGTCATTGATGCCGTCACCCATATACCCGACGGTCTTTCCCATCTCCTGATAGAGACGGACTACACGCTGCTTCTGCAGAGGAGAGAGCTTGGCGTAGAGGTGGCATGTCTTCATGCGTTCCTTCAGCTTCTCGTCATTGAAAGACTCGACCTCGCGGCCGGTCAGCATGTCGTTGACCTCTATTCCGACGCGGTTGCAAACGTGGAGCGCCACGCCCTCGCTGTCACCGGTGAGGACCACTGTCTCTATGCCGTGATTCCTGAGGGCGGCAATCGCCTCGATAGCGCTCTCCTTAGGAGGATCCAGGAATCCGACGAAGCCCAGGAGCACCATGTCCGACTCGTCACCCACGCCGAAGGTATAGATATCGTGCACGTTGTTCTTCTGAGCCACTGCCAGGACTCTGAGGCCTCCGCGGTTGTTCTCCTCGTAGACAGCATACGCCTTTTTTCTGCGTTCCTCAGTGAGTTCGACTACCTCGTCGCCGAGATCTATGTAGGAGCAGCACGCCATGACCTCATCAACCGCACCTTTGGTTATAAGCTGACGTTTGCCTTCGTCATCCTTGAGAACCACGCTCATGCGCCTTCTGGTGAAGTCGAAGGGGATCTCGTCCTCGCGGGTATACTTCTCCTTGAAGATATTCATCTTCTCCTTGTCCGCGCGGTTGATGATGGCGATGTCGATCAGGTTCTTAAGTCCGGTCTGGAAGTAACTGTTCAGGAAGGCGTGTTTCAGGATCCTGGAGTCTTCCTCGCCGTTGACGTTCATGTATTTCTCCAGCACGATCTCGTCTTCCGTGAGGGTGCCGGTCTTGTCGGTACACAGGATGTCCATCTGTCCGAAAGTCTGAATGGCGCTGAGCCGCTTGACGATCGTCTTCTGCTTGGACATCTCCACAGCGCCTTTCGCCATGGTCGTGGTAACTATGACGGGAAGCATCTCGGGAGTTATACCCACGGCGATGGTGATCGCGAAGATGATGGAATCCCAAAGGTCATCCTTGGTGAACAGATTGATCACAAGGATGATTGGAAGCATGACCAGCATGAAGCGGATGAGAAGCTTGCTGATCTCGTCGATGCCCTTCTCAAAAGAATTCTTCTCATTGACCGAGACGAGTGACTTCGCCATGTTTCCGAAGTAGGTATCGTCACCTGTGCTCAGAACGATAGCCATGGCGGAGCCGGAGACTATGTTCGTGCCGCGGAATCCGATGTTGGGCAGCTCTGTGATGGGCTCTATGCCCTTGGCGGTCGTGAACTTCTCCACAGGGTTCGATTCGCCGGTGAGAGAAGCCTGGTCAACGAATGTGTCCTTTGTCTCAAAGAACCTGACGTCAGCGGGCACCATGTCTCCGGATGAGAGCTTAAGGAGGTCGCCGGGGACCAGCTCCTCAACCTCAACGGTCTGCTGCACGCCGTCCCTTATGACCTCTATCTTGTTCGTGATCAGGTTCCTCAGCTTCTTAGCAGCTGAATCGGATCTGGCCGACTGTACGAAAGAGATGATCGCCGAGATGGTGACTGTGCTCATTATCAGTATGAAAGTAGCATAGTCCTTTTTGGCCGGGAGCATAACGTCAGTCACAAAGGAGATCACTGCTACTACGAGAAGCACAATATTGAAAGGGTTGATTATTGCGTCTCTGAGCTGTGTCCAAAGGGTGTTCTCATCGCCGAGGTCGATACGGTTCTCGCCGTATTCATCCAGAAGATCCTCTATGTCGACGATGCTGAGACCTTCATCGGATGAGTTGTACTTAAGGTAAAGTTCCTCTACCGGAAGAAGGCTTCCGACCCTGAGGTTGGCCTCGACAAGCTTCTGCTTTTCTGCGATGATATCGTATTTCTTTTTCTGTTTCTTTTTGTCTCTGCTGCTGTTGCTTGATGCCAAGTTTTTACACCTCCGTTTTTGATTTCTGTTTCCGCGCGTTGATGCGGATCAGGGGAGGGGCAAAATAAAAAGCCTGACAGGCGTTGAATCGGACCTTCAGGCGTTCTCAGCAATTTACAAGCACACGTTCAGTCTCCGGAATCGTGAAAAACCGGAAAGGTAGAACATGTGATAAATCGCATCAAACTACTTCGCCCAACGCCTTGATCGTTGTTTTCCAAGTTTTTCACCTCCTGAATTCGTGTAAACGAATTATAGCACGCTAAAGCGCAGAATTGAACACAGTCGGGGACAAAAATGTTGAGGAAACTTAACGGAAAGATGAGTTCCGGAGGGCTTGCCCGGTATATACAATCATCCCCGGAGGTGGGATAATGACAGCGACAGACAACACCGGAGGAACAGATTTGGAAAAGAAGATCTTTGTCATCAATCCCGGATCCACATCGACCAAAGTTGCGTTATTTCTGGACGACAAAAACGTCTGGGAGAAGAAGATATTTCATGAGGCGGAGGATCTGGCGGCATTCGAGTCCGTAAACGATCAGCTGGAATACAGATATGGGCTCATCCTCAGGACCCTTGAAGAAGAGGGGATAGACCTCTCCGGTACGGATGCCATCGCCTGCAGGGGAGGCAGCTGCCTCACAGTGGAGAGCGGGGTCTACCGCGTGAGCAGGAAGATGATAGAGGATACGAGGAATGCGGCAGGAGGTCCGGAACATGCTTCCATGCTTGGAGTTCAGCTCGGGGAACTGTTCCAAAGAAGCATAGGGGGAGAACTTTTCACGCAGGACCCGATAGTGGTGGATGAATACAGTGACCTTGCCAGAATGACCGGCATTAAGGGCATGTACCGTTCCGTTTCCTCGCACGCGCTCAATCAAAAAGCCGTGGCGAAGAGATACGCCGCGGCAGAGGGAAAGAGATATGATGAGATCGATCTGATCGTCGCCCATATAGACGGTGGGATCACTGTGGCGGCACATCACAGGGGAAGGATGGTGGACTGCAACAGCGGCGCCGGCGGGGACGGCCCGTATACGCCCAGCAGGATCGGAAGCATCGGAGTCTCGGATCTCATCAGCGCTTTCGGCAGCGAGGATCTGGAGACGCTCGGCCACATGTGCAACACGGGCGGGGGACTCACCAGCCTTGTCGGGACGAATGATGCCGACCTGGTGCTGGAGAAGATAGAGAACGGCGACGAGAACGCCGAAAGGGCCTGGGAAGGAATGATATACCAGATCTGCAAGCAGATAGGAGCAATGGCTGCGGTGCTGGAGGGAAAGGCTGAGGCGATACTCCT
>JAFZZV010000056.1 GCA_017828855.1 Oscillospiraceae bacterium
AACAATCGTTTTCTTCTCTGGATGCTTTCCGGTCCCGTACCGGCCGGTCACCGGACGTTCCTTCCGGCGGACAAGGATATCCGAAATGCCGAAAATGTCCGCCAAGATCATCTGTTTTTTATTATATCTTAATAATTCCTCCGTGTCTTGCAGTTAAGGCTCACCAATTGTGAATTTTCCTGCAAGAGTCAGCCGGCCATCTGCGATGCGGACCGGATACAGTATGCAGAACAGGCAAAAGCGATATAATTACTACATCCCGATCAACTATCACCGTACGGCCTCGACCGGCGGTATCGCCCGCACACGACAAATTAAGTATGATCAAAGCAGTTATATTCGACATCGACAACACTCTTTATGACTATGACAGGGCAAACGCCGCTGCCATGACCGCCGTGGAAAACTATGCGGAGGCGCATTTCGGCTGGAGCCGACGGGAGACAGAGTCTCTCGTAAAGGATTCTTACGAGGAGATGATACAGCTATCCGGCAGGAAGGCGGTCATACATAACCGACTCATACGATTTCAGCGGATACTTGAACAGAAAAGTCTTCCGCTGTCTCCTCATGCTCTCAGGATGTATGACATATACTGGGACACCCTGACTGCGTCGTCGGTGCTTTTCCCCGGTCTGACGGATTCTCTCCTAGCCTTAAAGGAACAGAGAATAAGGCTCGGGATAGGCACCAACATGACCTCCGTGATGCAGTTCAGAAAACTTGAAGCTCTGGGTCTCCTTCCCCTCTTCGACTTCATCGTCTCAAGCGAGGAAGCAGGAGCGGAAAAGCCTGATATCTCTCTCTTCCTCCTTTGCTGCAAAAAAGCAGACTGCCTTCCCGGGGAATGCGCGTATGTCGGGGACAACCTGAAAAACGATGTCATCGGGGCTGAGGAAGCCGGGCTTAAGGGGATATGGTTCGATCCCAAGAAAGAACCTCTCTCGGAAGATGCCCCTCTGCCGGTAGACCATCTCGGTACACAGAAACCTGCGGAAGGAGTCATCCGGTTCAGTGAGTTCGGAGAGCTCCCTGAGCTGATCAAAACGATAAGATAGGATCATCAAAAGATCACAAAACGCCTTCCGGTCATCGTTCAGGCCGAAAGGCGTTTTTTTGTCACTTGATTTAATTCGATGTGATCAGTCCTGATCTCCTGCGAACTGCCTTTCGAGGATAAACTTCCCGATTATCTCGGCGACGCCGCAGTTATTGTTATCCCTCTCTGTAACGTAATCCGCGACAGACTTGACGTCGTCCGTGCCGTTGCACATCACACATCCCAGGCCTGCCGCCTCTATCATGCTTATATCATTGGCGGCATCTCCCGCAGCCACAGTGTCCGATCTGTCTATCCCCAGGATATCCGCCATCTGAAGCAGCGCGTTTCCCTTGTTCAGCCCCTTGCTGACTATCTCAACATACTCACTGGAAGAGAAGAATGTGTCCAGCACACCGTCCGCCCAGGTTCCGATCCATTCACGGAAGGAATGAAGCGGACCGGTATCATCCGGGTCTATTATGAGCATCTTTACGGGCTCCTCGTCAAGAAGAGCGATATCCGGGATCACTTCTTCCTCCACCAGCATCCTGGAGCAGTACTGCCTTACGATGCCGTCATCTCCTGCCGGTTCGACTATCACTCTGTCGTCCCTGTAGGTCTGGATGTGTATGCCGCGCCTGTTCGCCTCAGCAAAAGCCTTCCTGACGAAATCCAGCGGTATCGTCGACCTGTATATCACCCTTCTTTCGAATGTGTCGTACAGCACGCCGCCGTTGAAAGCGATTATATAGCATCCCCTGGATGTTAGCCCGAGCCTCTCCGCCTGCAGGACTGCGCTGGAAAGCGGTCTTCCGGTCGCGATGATTACGCTGTGGCCCTGCCTCAGCATCTCATCTATAGCGTCCCTGTTGCCCTGCGGTATCATTTTGTCGTCTGTAAGAAGCGTCCCGTCCAGATCCAGAAACAGAGCTTTCCTCTTTTTTGTATCCATGCATAATTACCGGTAATGATCAGCGTTTTTCTGCTTTATTTGCAGGCACGCGCTCCCCATCCAGGGAAGCGCGTGCCTGATCTGATTATTTCAGTGATGGGATCCTTTCAGGATCATGCTTTTCCGTCGCAGCCGAGGACGTCGACGATCTTGTGGGCGACGAGCTTCTTGATGGCTTCACGGGCGGGCTTGAGATACTGACGGGGATCGAAATCCGCCGGATGCTCGGCAAGATACTGACGGATCATGGCGGTCATAGCGAGACGCAGGTCGGAGTCGATGTTGATCTTGCAGACTGCGAGCCTGGCAGCCTCACGGAGCTGCTCCTCCGGAATGCCGATAGCGTCAGGCATGTTTCCGCCGTACTGGTTGATTATGGCGACCAGATCCTGAGGTACGCTGGATGAGCCGTGGAGAACGATCGGGAATCCGGGCAGACGGCGGCTGACTTCCTCAAGGATGTCAAAACGGAGCTGGGGCTTCGTGCCGGGCTTGAACTTGTATGCGCCGTGGCTGGTGCCGATGGCGATCGCAAGGCTGTCGCATCCGGAGCGGGTCACGAACTCTTCTACGTCTTCAGGGCGTGTATATGAGCTGTCCTCTGCAGACACATTGACCTCATCCTCGATCCCGGCAAGGGTGCCGAGCTCAGCCTCGACGACTACGCCGTGATCATGGGCATACTCGACGACTTTCTTTGTGAGGGCGATGTTGTCATCCAGGGACATGGAGGAAGCGTCGATCATGACAGAAGTGAATCCGTCATCGATGCAGTCCTTGCAGAGCTCAAAGGAATCGCCGTGGTCAAGGTGAAGGGCGATCGGAAGGCCGGTCTCCTCAACTGCAGCTTCAACGAGCTTTCTGAGATAAGTGCGGTTCGCATAAGCGCGGGCGCCCTTGGATACCTGAAGGATCATGGGAGCATTGAGCTCCTTTCCCGCCTCGGTGATGCCCTGGACGATCTCCATGTTATTGACGTTGAAAGCGCCGATAGCATAACCGCCGTTGTAGGCCTTTTCGAACATTTCCTTTGTTGTTACGAGTGGCATGTTTCTCTCCTTTTTCTATAGCATAATAAATCGATTCTCATCGATGCACGTTCTTATCTATTATAAACTTGCATCTGATCGAATTCAACCGGTTAGTGTCCCCTAACTGGTTGCGTCTGCATGCCAAAACATGCTCCGTTTTCAGCACGCATGTCCCGTTCTCCCGATTGAACGGGCATTGTTTGTATGCTATAGTTAAGGCGTTGTTTTTATGTGAATCTATAATTGGAGGCAATCAATATGTCAGTACTTAGAGGCGCGTGCATCGTCGGCCAGTCCGGCGGTCCGACTTCGGTCATCAACGCCAGCGCTCAGGGCGTCATTGAGACAGCCCTTGCAAACGAGAACATCACCAGAGTCCTCGCAGCCGAAAACGGGATCCTGGGCATCCTTGAGGACAGGATCTTTGACTGCGGTAAGGAAGACCCCCGCGAGATCGCTCTTCTGAGCGGCACTCCCTCCTCCGCCCTCGGCTCCTGCAGATACAAACTCAAGGACAGCGACGTGGACGACACCGACTACAGGCGCATCCTCGAGATATTCCAGAAATATGATATCCGCTATTTCTTCTACAACGGCGGAAACGACTCAATGGACACCTGCAACAAGGTCTCCAAATACATGCAGAAGGTCGGCTATGACTGCAACATCATAGGCGTTCCCAAGACCATCGACAACGACCTCGCGGGAACGGACCACTGCCCCGGATTCGCCAGCGCTGCCAAATACATCGCCACCTCCGTGGCTGAAGTGTCTCTTGACGCCATGGCTTACGGTTCAAACGCCCCCATCGTCATCTTTGAGATCATGGGAAGGAACGCAGGCTGGCTCACCGCCGCCGCACACCTCGCCAACGTGATCGGCGAAGGTCCCGATCTCGTATACCTGCCTGAGGTACCGTTCAGCGTTGAGGGATTCCTCGCGGATGTCGACAGGGTGCGTGAGGAGAAGGGCAAGTGCATCGTCGCCGTCTCGGAAGGCGTCCATGATGCAGAAGGCAATTTCATCTCCGAGCTCGGAAGCAACCTCGCCCAGACCAAGGATGCCTTCGGCCACTCCCAGATGGGCGGACTCGCTGGGACCCTCGCGAATCTCGTCAAGGAGCACACCGGGCTTAAGGTCCGTGGCATCGAGCTGTCACTGCTTCAGCGCTGCGCAGCCCACTGCGCGTCAGGCACCGACCTCGACGAGGCATATGAAGTCGGCAAGCAGGCCGTCCTCGCCGCTACGAGCGGAGAGACCGACAAGATGATGGCACTCAAGAGAGTCGACGGAGACGATTACAGATGCAATGTGGTCGCTGTTCCTCTCGCCGAAGCCGCCAACGCGGAGCGCACCGTTCCCGTCGAATGGATGAATGATGCCCACAATGAGATGACGGACGAGTTCGTGAAATACTGCCTGCCTCTCATCCAGGGAGCTCCGCTGCAGAAGACCGAGAACGGCCTTCCCAGATTCGCCCACCTGAAGAAAGAGCACGCGTGATCTGTTTAATTCATAATTAATGGGCTGCCGCGGCAGCCCATTTTCGTTGCAGTTTTCCCGGTCAGGTGACCTGCCCGGCCTCGTTGAGATCGACGTCCTTGGTCTCCCTGAGGTGTTTTCTGACATACAGCACTGATAGCAGCATGAACGGCACAAAGAATACAAGCTGCACGAGCCCGATGTTCCTGCTGCCTATGAACTGGTAGAGCACTCCGATTATTATGGTGACCACCATATTCGACAGCGCCGTGTACTGAAGCATCCCGACGACGGATGCGCGCCTCTCGGTTGGAACCGACTCAGACGGCACCACTATGTAAAGAAGGTCTGAGAAGGACCAGAGCCCGCCGTACATAAGTCCGTTGGCGAATGCCAGTACGATGGGT
>JAFZZV010000057.1 GCA_017828855.1 Oscillospiraceae bacterium
AGACTTCACGGACCTTTCCCGAACCGGCAATGATAAGGGAAGTGATGAGATTGTCTCTCCCATCGCTTCTTGTTTCGCACAAAGGTATCTGAGATCCGGTGAAAATGACCGGTTTCCCTAGTCCGCTGAGCATGAATGACATCGCAGACGCTGTATATGCCATAGTATCGGTCCCGTGAAGCACCACGAAACCATCGAACTCCTGATAGTTGTCCGATACGATCTTTCCTATCTCATTCCATTCATTTACCGATATCCTGCTGGAATCCAGCAGTTTCTCCGTCTCGACCAATTCCCACTTCGGCAGATCCTGAGCCTTGAGATCTTCCATACCGTAAATGGCAGAACGGAAGAATTCGCCGTTGGGCTCGTATCCTCTTTCCGTTCTGGTCATCCCGATTGTGCCGCCGGTGTGGATTATAAGAACTCTGCTCATGGTTTCTCCTTTTTCAGTCAGCCTTCTCTGAGATAGGATGTGCCCATTTTCCTGTTCTGTAGTATATGGTGTAGCACAGGAACGTAGTCATATTGTGTGCGATCATACAGCCCCACGCCGCCTCCAGGCCAAACCCCATCAGCCTTGTGAAGATGAACGTGCCAAGGATCCTCACGGTCCAGATGGCAATGATGTTGACGGCAAAAGAGAACCTGGTATCACCGGCGCCCTGCAGCATGCCCTCCAGAACGTTTGACACTCCGAAGAACGGTTCTGAACATGCAACCATTCTCAGTACCGTGGTACAGAGCGTTATCACCGCAATGTCCTTGCTGAATATGCTGACCATCCTTGGCGCGAATATGAATAGTAGGCTTCCGGTAAACACCATCATCAGGACTTCACAGAGTATCGTCATCCTCGAAACTCTGTGAAGCTTTTCTTTATCTCCTGCCCCTATGGCATTTCCGGTAAGTGTCGCTGCGGCCGCCATCATCCCGAAGCCGGGGATATAGAACGCCGACTCGACCGTGTTGGCGATAGTGTGCGCCGCGGTGGATATCTCTCCCAGAGAGTTTATCATGGATGCGAATACCACATAACCGAGGGAGGATCCGAACCGCTGAAACATGTTCGGTATCGCTGTCCTCAGGCAAGGCCCCATTATCTCCCGATCGACCCGGACAGGAATGCCTTTGGGAGATATCTCCTCGTGGCGGAAGATGCTCACGGTGATCGCGATTCCCCCATACAGGTAGGATACAGCGCTGGCTGCCGCTGCCCCGATCACTCCCATCCCGGCTCCGAGAATTGTGATCTCCCTCCCCAGAAGGCTTACGGTCCTGGTCGGCTTGATCAGGATCATGTTGAGCAGCAGGTTTATCACATTCATGGACAATCCTACCCTCATCGGCGTCTTGGTATCTCCCGATGCCCTCAGAACGGTCCCGAGGATCATGTTCGCAGTTCTGGGAAGCATGGGCAGATAGAGGACAAAGAAATACCTTGAGGCCAGCTCTCTGATATCCTCATCCACATTCATCCAAACAGGGACCGCTCTGCTGACACTGAGGATCAGGACGGTGAATATCGTTCCCATCACCACGGAGGTGATCAGTGCCTGCATGACCGCCCTTTTGGCTCTGTCGTAATCCTCTCTGCCTCTCGCCTGAGATATATATGCAAGGAATCCCACTCCCAGCGCATAGACCGTGCTGTATACCAGCCAGTTCACTGTTGACGTCGAACCGACCGCCGCAGTAGCTTTTGTCCCGAGGCTCCCCACCATTGCGGTGTCGATATACTGCACCGCTGTGCTCAGTATCTCCTCAAGCATCGTGGGCCACGCGAGCGTGAATATGACAGGAAGATATGAAAAATCAAAATAGCCTTTCCTTGTGGCTGACATGATGATACTCCGAATAACCGTTCTATGGAAAAACCGCAGACATGCGTTATTTGAACAGGACTTTAAGAGAATTGTAGAAATAATAAGGTGCAAGCATATCCGTATGTCTGAACTCTGACAATGCAAAGTAGAAATTGTTCTTCTTCGGATCCTTTCCGTAAGAAAACACGTCCGCCTTGGGAACGTATTTCATCTGTTCAGTCATCGGCATGACATCATTGGGATGTCCGTTGCTTGCGAAGATGAAGAACGGAAGCTCCGGATGCCTTTTAATTGGTTCCGTGATATAGTCCGTGACCTGTACGGGCGTTCTCTCTGCATTCAGGGCGAGGCCCGCCGTAGTCATACAGCTCATCGGCGCATAGTAACGGAAGTACTCAAAATCGTTGTGCAGGATATACCAAGTGCAAACAGCGCCTCTTGAATAACCGCTGAATCCGCGGTGGTCCCTGGACGCCTTCTTGGCTTCATCCGAACTGTCAGTCAGCCAGGTGTTGTATCTGAGCTCAACCGCAGGGATTATATCCTCGATCACCTCTTTGTAGAAGTTCGGAACGATCCCTCCGCCGCCGTAGTTCCCATCCCCTGCCGGAACGTCCCCTGTAGTCTTTCTTGTCTCTATGTCGCTCGTTACATCGAAATAGTACGTTGTGAACACCATGATGCAGGGCTCGATCTCTCCGGAATCGAAGAGACAGTCGATCGTCTTCTTCCCTTCCTCGGTCGTAAAGATATCGGGGTCGCAGGTGTTGCCATGCTGATAATACATCACATTGTACTTTTTCTCTTTGTCATTGGGGTCATAGCACCAGGGAAGATACACATTGCAGTATTTGGGATATTTCTTCCCGTCTTCATAAGCCTCGGTGAAATAGTCGACGCGCTCAAAATGCCCGACTTTCTCGGGCTCTCCCGCTATGTCCGGATTGTATTCGAACTGCGTCTCGAAATCTATGATCTCTCCTGCGGGATGTATTATGACCTTTCTTTCTTCTGCCATCGCGTTTCTCCTTAAACATCATTAACAGGAAAATGATATCAAATTGAAGTGATGCCCTCAACATAAAACACAACGCTGTTCTGCCGGTTTCTGACACATATACAATCATCATTTTCTGTGAGATACTAAAGAAAAAAGGAGCAAACTCATGAAGAAGATACTTGTCACAATGACTGTCAATGACGATTACAGACAGAAGATGATCGAAGCCGCAACTCCTTACGGATATGAACTCACGTTCAAGGGTAATGCGTCGAAAGGAAACGCAGACATCACTGCAGATGACGTGAGGGATGTCTGTGCGGTGCTCGGGCACCTTCCTGCAGCTTTGGTTCCTGCAGCGGAAAAACTTGAATGGCTGCAGACGCAGTCTGCCGGCGTTGACCGGTATACGTCGGTCCCCCTGCTTCCGGAAAACGTGATCCTGACGAACGCAGTAGGCGGGTACGGTGTTGCCGTCTCCGAACACATGACCGCCCTCACTCTCGCTGTCATGAAGAACCTCCCCGTCTACTCCGCAAATCAGGTCAGGCATAATTGGCTCCGGGGAGCCACGAACGCCAGGCAGATAGAAGGATCAACGGTCCTTGTGCTCGGCATGGGCAATATCGGCACGAACTATGCCAGGCAGATGAAAGGCCTGGGCTGCCGTGTGATCGGCGTGAGACGCAGTGACAAGCCGAAGCCCGAATACTTCGACGAGCAATATCTGCTCGAGGATCTGGACAGCGTTCTGCCCAAGGCGGACATCGTCGCAATGGTGATCCCGGGCGGACATCAGACTGCAAAGCTGATGGATGCCCGCAGGCTCTCTCTCATGAAGGAAGGCTCAGTCATAGTGAATGCCGGCCGCGGAGTCTCCATCGACACAGAGGCTCTTGTGGAAGCGCTTCGTTCCGGCCATATCTCCGGCGCCGGTCTTGACGTCACTGACCCGGAGCCGCTCAATGAGGACAGCCCGCTGTGGGACATGGAGAACGTTCTGATCACTCCCCATATCGCGGGAATGCTGGAGGGAAACCGCGACAGAGTCTCGGAGATCCTCCTCGAGAACCTCACCAGATTCTGCAAAGGTGAGCCTCTTAAGAATGTCGTAGACAAACAGCTGGGATACTG
>JAFZZV010000058.1 GCA_017828855.1 Oscillospiraceae bacterium
CTTTCATCTTCGAAAATCTCCTCTTTTGTTTTGCAGGGAACTCTGAACCTGACTTCAGTTCCTTCCGGACTGCTCATGATCTTGAGTCCTTCCGGTTCATTATAATAAAGTCTTATACGCATATTAACGTTAACAAGCCCGAAACCTCCGCCACCGCCTTCGCTGACAGTCGGCTTTCCCGCTTTTATCTTCTTATTCAGTTCATCGAGCTTCTCAGGGCTCATTCCGCACCCTGTATCCTTTACGGAGAACTCCAGAAAACCATTATCTTCCCTGCAGCTTACCCTGATCAGACCACCGCCGCGCTTTATCTTGATCCCGTGATAGATCGCATTCTCGACCAGAGGCTGCAGGAGCAGTTTCAGGATACAATACTCACCGAGTTCATCCGGAATATCGATCTCATATCTTAAGATATCGCGGTATCTTGTCTTCTGTATCTTCAGATAGCCTTCGATATGTTTCTTTTCCTGGCTTACCGGGATCCAGTCGGCACCTGATGACAGGCTGATACGGAAAAAGTCACTTAATGAACTTGTAAGGTTAATAACCTCTTCCATATCTCCTCCCTCAGCCTTCCAGATAATAGCATCCAGCGTGTTATAGAGAAAATGAGGATTGATCTGAGCCTGAAGTGTTCTAAGTTCCGCCTTTCTGAGTTTTTTGGCGTCCTTCTCGCTTCTGATCATCATGTTCTCAAGGTGGTCCGCCATTGTATTAACCTGCATTGTGAGGTTCCTCAGTTCCGTGACATCCGTCTCGGGTATCCTGGCATTCAGTGTTCCGTCAGCCAGCACTCCAGTAACCTCCTCAAGCTTCTCGATCGGCTTTCTTACCATGTTTGCCGTGGAACGCATGGAAATATTCCTGGCCATTACAGCGGAGAGAACGATCACGATCTCAACCAGAGCAGTAATGATGACTACTATCGACAGAGTCTGATTCATCTTTGCCGTTGAGGTGATCTCAAGTTCTATGTAATCGCTGAACATACTGTCAACAAGAACAGCTACGTTACGTACTTCTTCAAGGACCTTCTCATTCTCAACAACAGGAGCGCCATCCCTCACATTATCCCTGAGCTCGTCGACATAATTCTCAAGTGTTTCCATGGTCCGTCTTGCGACGATAAGGGACAGCATGTTTTCTTCGCTTGTCTCACCGGTAACCTTATCGACCCTGTCTTCCACTTCGTGAATGACAACATAGATATCACTTCCGGGCAAACTGTCTCTGCCGCTTACTATACCCCATGCTTTCTCCGGGATCTGTTCCGACACTATTGTCTTAAGCTCGGTTATCTCTTCCATTCTGCGGATCGCACTGTTGTACTGACTCGCATAAAAGAGCATAAGGCCAATACTGATGATCATCGGGATCACGAGCATCAACACAAGCCGGTTGTTCAGATCATTGATCGCACCGAGAATGCTTTTTTCTTTGTTGATCCTCTCGTTCCTCATCCTTTAGTAGCCTCTGGGTCCTATGTTTGACAGGTCCTGCTCATCCGAGAAGATCCTTTCCTGCGGATGGATCACCGGTTCAACTTCTTCACCGTTCTTAAGTCTGATCGCGGTCTCCATGACTTCCCGTCCCAGCATCGGTGTGCACTCGACCACACAGTTGATCTTGCCTTGAGATAATATATCGATCGCTTCCTGTCCGCCGTCTATCGAAATGATGATAATATCCCTTCCGGGAACAAGACCCGCTGCCTCTATCTCATTTATTGCACCGAAAGTCATCTCATCGTTATGGCTGTAGACCACATCGATCCTGTCTCCGTACTCCTCAAGCAGAGTTCTCATACACTCAGCTCCGCGGCTTTTTATAAAGTCACCGTCGATACTCTCAAGAATGTGCATTCTTCCGTCTGAAGCAATGGCATCTGCAAAACCTGCCTGTCTCTGCCTCATGGGAGTGGAATTAGCAGTACCGGTGATCTCAACTATATTGACCTCTTCAAGACCCAATGCATCCGCTTTCCTTATCAGGTACTCACCTGCCATGACCCCTTCATTGTAGAAGTCAGCTCCGATAAGACATGCCGTCAGATCCGTCCTGTCAGTGCTTATATCACGGTCCACCAGAATGACCGGTATTCCGGCATCCTTGGCTTCAGTGAGCACGTTGTCCCAGCCGTCCTCAACGATCGGCGAGAAGGCAATGACATCAACCTTATATGCAATGAATCTCCTGATGGCTGCAATCTGATTCTCCCTGTTCTGGTTGGCATTCTCAAACATCAGGCTGATCCCGTAATTCTGTGCCTGTTTCTCAATGTCGTTAGTATTACCTATACGCCATGCACTTTCCGAACCGATCTGCGAGAAGCCGAGCAGAAGTTCCGTGTCGTTCTGCGGTTTGTCACCGGAAGTGCAGGCCGGCGAACAAAACATCATTGTCAGACAGCTGAATGCTGCAATGATCTTTTTTAATAGTTGTTTGCTGTTCATTTATGTCTCCGGAAGCAGTTTCGCGTTTATTATGTACCTTCAGGATTTGATTATATCATATTCACTTTGAGATAATGACCGGCACAAGGTGATATAATAATATCAGTTGAATACAGAGTGTCAGGAGGTATCGAAATGCTGAGAGATTATGAATTCTGGTTTGTGGTGGGCAGTCAGTTTTTGTACGGCCCCGAGGTGTTGGAGACCGTGGACGCCCGGGCCCGGGAAATGGCGGAGGAATTGAGCAAGGTCCTGCCCTATCCTCTGGTCTACAAGGTCACCGCCAAGACCAACAAGGAAATCTCCGATGTGATCAAGGAGGCCAATTTCCGGGACGAGTGCGCGGGAGTTATTACCTGGTGCCACACCTTTTCGCCCAGCAAGATGTGGGTCGACGGGCTGCGCGACCTGCAGAAGCCCTGGTGCCATCTGGCGACCCAGTACAACCAGGAGATCCCCAACGACGAGATCGACATGGACTTCATGAACCTGAACCAGGCGGCCCACGGCGACCGGGAACACGGCTTCATCGGAGCGCGGCTGCGCAAGCCGCGCAAGATCATCGCCGGCTACTGGAAGGACGAGACGCTCCGCAAGCGCCTCGGCGACTGGATGAAGTCTGCCGTGGGCGCGGCCGTCTCGAAAGAGATGAAGGTCATGCGCTTCGGCGACAATATGCGCGAGGTCGCCGTCACCGAGGGCGACAAGGTCGAGGCGCAGATCAAGCTCGGCTGGCAGGTGAACACCTGGGCCGTGGGCGATCTGGTATAGGAGATGGACGCTGTTTCCGAGGCCGAGATCGACGCCCTGGTGGCCGAATATGAGGCCGACTACGAC
>JAFZZV010000059.1 GCA_017828855.1 Oscillospiraceae bacterium
GTGACGAACTTACAGGTCTTGTCTGGGCAGCGGCAAAGATGCGTCCCTCAAGAAGCTGCACCGACATGGAACTGTCTTCCCTCAAAAAGAAATACAAGGATAAGAAATTCGCTGCAGGATGTTCAAGGGAGGTCATTGCCATAGGAGCCGAAATGCTGGGATGGACGCTGGATGATCTCCTTCAACGGACACTGGACGCCATGAAAGCAACCGAAGAGGCAGTGAACGCTGCCTGCGCTGAATTCGAATCCTGATCCTAAACTTTTCTACTAACATACGAACAGGTGCTCAATAAAGGGCACCTGTTTGGCATAAAGAGAAAGTTTCGTTAAGCTTGGAAACATAATTCAGGACATCATCTTTCCTGATGTCATAGAAGGAAAGGATCTGTTTCTGCCTGGAAGTCAGCTCATATCTCAGATGATACTTATTCATGAGAAGTTCAGCCTTGACCTTCTCCAGTTCCTTGAGAACAGTCTGAGTTGTTTCAGAAGAGTATTGGAAGAAATAAGGCTTAAGTCTCAGCGTAATCTCAGCGCGAAGTATCGCGCAAAGGAATGCAAGAAAACTCTTTGCCTCAAACGCGTGATCGGAGGATACATACATCTTGTTCAGATCCGCCTCTGTTTTTACGTTCCTGAATGCTCTTTCCACCGCGACTCTGTGCCTGTAACACTGCAGCGCCTCTTCCGCTGTGATGTCCTCGTTGGAGATTATCCAGAAGTATCCGCACAGTTCCCTGTATCTGTCAAGATATTCATAGTTCGGTACTGCAGAGATGATAACTCCGTCATCATCTGCTTCGATCTTTGCGTATTTGCCGTATGTGTTGCGGATCCCGTAATTCTTGTCTCTCTTTCCCACGATGTTCGCGCATCCGTATTCCACCCAGTCTTGCAGTTCCGGCACTGCGTCCACTGACTTCGACGGATCATAGTACAGATAAATGAAGTATTCTTTCTCTGATTCACGGAACACATTTCCTGTCTTCTTTATCCCGTAGTAGTGTCCGTAGATCCTGTTCTCAGCTTTCTCTATCACTGTTGACGGTGTCTTTGCTATAAGCTCAAGGATCGGTACAGTCTCCTTTCCCATGCACAGATAATGAAATCCGTTGTCTTCCAGATAATTCAGGTTCGCCTGGCTGAAATATCCGCGGTCCATGATGAATGACGCTTTTGTGTCTCTGTTTATCGCTCTGAGTTTCTCTGCGGCTTTCCTGCAGTGCTCCATATCTATGATGGATCCGTAGTATATGTCGTAGTACACCGGAAGCCCGCTCCTTCTCTCCAGAAAGTACGCTACGTTTATCTGCGGAAGTCCTTCCTCTACCTTTGCCTTCCCGTACTCTGCTCCTTCCACTGCTCCGGAACTGATATTGAAGTTCGTTGAGTCAAAGTCTATGTCTATCCTTCCCTCAGGCTCTATATTCAGCCTCTGTTTCAGCCATTCGTTCTTGAACTTCTGGATCTTCTCATGATCCATATATTCACAGAAGAATCTGCTCAGCTGTGTCTCATTCGGTATATAGTTCAGTTCTGTATAGTGGTCATAGAGATAATACTTGTACAGCTGAGCTGCGCTCTCCCTTTCCACCATGTAATACTCGACCAGTGTCTGTATCAGCTCGGAATATCCCGGAAAACACTCCTTTAGCAGTCCTGTTATCCCTGTTCTCGCCGCGCTGGTACGAAGTATCATTGACTGTCCCAGGTGTATCTGACTGTCAAATGTATTCTGCTCGGGAAGAGGCTTATCCGCTGACATCTCCGAATGCAGTTCATAATACTTCTCATTAGGATGCATCTCAATATCACTAACCGCAACACCGACACAGACCGTCACATCCTTTGGATGGTCTTTTCCTTTTCTCGCTATGATCTCATACACATACCGCTTACTGTGAGAACCGTATTTGGTGATACGTTTTTTCTCCGGGATCGGAACCAGAATATCGTCGAAGATCATGCTTCCTCCTGTTGGTACGTACTAACATTATCCTATCAAAAAACTGAGGCTCTGTCAACACGACAGAACCTCAGTTTTTCCTTTATTTTAAGGCTTTTCCGTTATTCGTACGTTTCCTCCTACAGCCTTGTTAGTATGTTAGTAGAGAAGTTTAGGCTTATATGTGCCTGAGTTCATTCGAGGCTTTATGCTTTGCAGACATATTTCGGGGAGGATGAATCAGCGGTCATGTTAAGGAAGCTCATAGCGGGATTAATAGTCATTCTCATTTTGCTCACATCGGTCTCCTGTGCTTCAGGTAATGGGAGCGGAGGTCCGTCAGACGGAGGAACAGCCGAAAAGAACGGCGAGATCTACATCATCTTCACAAGTGATGTCCACTGCGCCGTGTCGGAAGGGTTCGGATATGCAGGACTGTATCAGATAAGAAGTGAGCTGGAGAAGAAAGGCTACACCACCATACTTGTGGATGACGGAGATTCCGTACAGGGGGACAGTCTCGGTACTCTGAGCAAGGGTGAGACTATCATTGAGCTGATGAACGCGGCAGGGTATGACGCCGCGATACCAGGCAACCATGAATTTGACTATGGCATGGATCAGTTCCTGAAACTGGTTGAAATGGCTGAGTTTCCCTATATCAGCTGCAATTTCAATAAGGAAGGCGAGCTGGTATTTGCGCCTTACACGATACTGGAGGCAGAGGGCATCAGGATCGCTTTTATCGGTGTAACGACTCCGGAGACGGTCACGTCGTCAACGCCCAGGTATTTTCAGGACGAAGACGGCAATTTTATATACGGTTTCATGCAGGGCGACGGGGGAAATGAACTGTACAGCGCAGTCCAGCAGGCAGTGGATTCAGCCAGGGCAGAAGGAGCGGATTATGTCTATCTGATGGGGCATCTCGGGATGATCGCCGAGTGTGAGCCCTGGACATATGCCGACGTGATAAGCAATACAAGAGGTATCGATGTCGTTTTTGACGGACACAGCCATGACAGCGAGTTCGTCGTCATGAAAAATGCTGACGGAGATGATGTAGTACGTGCCTGTTCCGGGACCAAGCTGAACTGCATCGGTTACAGCCACATCGCGCCGGAAAGCGGGATCGTTGAGGCCGGGACATGGAACTGGCCTAACACATGCTCTGCTGAGATGCTTTTCGGCCTGGTGAATGAGCTCAGCGTCAAGGTAGACGAAAAGATGAAAGAGCTCGATGTCCTTCTTGATAAAGTGGTCGCAACTACTGTAGTGGACCTTACGATCAACGATCCTCAGGTGACCGACCAGTCCGGAAACCCGATCCGTATGGTAAGAAGGGCTGAGACGAACCTTGGAGATCTATGCACCGATGCCCTCAGGATCGCCGCGGGAGCCGACATCGCGGTGATGAACGGAGGAGGCATCAGGAAAGATATCCCGAAAGGTGATATCACATACGGAGACATAATCGGTGTCTTCCCGTTCGGCAACTATATGTGCGTGGTGGAAGCGACCGGACAGCAGATCATGGATGCGCTTGAGTGGGGCGCAAGAGCCATTCCGGGCGAAAACGGCGGATTCCTGCACATATCAGGCGGATCCTATGAGGTCGATGCATCCATTCCGGATCCGTGTATCGAGGATGAGAACGGGATGATGACGGGGATCGACGGCAGAAGACGTGTGGGGAACGTAATGATCGGCGGAGAAGCTGTTGATCCGGAAAGGCTTTATACGGTCGCAGGAATAGATTATGTGCTTCTGGAAAACGGGGGCGGCCTGACTGCCTTTGACGGGTGCAGACTGATCCAGGATCGCGTCAAGCTGGACAATCAGCTTCTTATCGAGTACATAACCGAAAGCCTTGGAGGAGAAGTAGGGATGGAGTACGCGGATCCCTACGGCGCCGGAAGGATAGTGATCATGGATACCGGGGAATGATCAGTCCTGTTCCGTTAATTTGTACGAAAGAAAGATATAAAGTCACGGCAATCCTGTCTCTTTTACGATTGACTCGGGCGGCATGCTTTGCTAAACTTTTCAAAGAAGAAAACGATCTTAAAATGCTTCTTTAATTCAGCGCGGGACGCTGAAAAGGTGCGTTGATTGTGAATATGCAATTTACCTCCTTCTCAGCGATGAGTGGAGGTTTTTTTATGCCGATCAAAGAGAAGACTGTTCTTATGGACGGGGTCTCCATTGACAGAGCGCTTATAAGGATATCTCATCAGATACTTGAGAAGAATACAGACGATCCTGACGAGATATGCCTTCTCGGCATAAAGACAAGAGGCGCTTTCCTTGCGGAGAGGATCGCAGAAAACATCGGCAATATCATCGGGACGAGGCCTGCAGTCAGCTCACTGGACATCACGAATTTCAGAGACGATCTGGAAAAGTCGGATGCAGCCGTAAACGATGATCTTCCGGAGATACCGTTTTCCGTCGAGGGGAAAACTGTCATACTGTGCGATGACGTGATCTATACCGGAAGAAGCGCCAGAGCCGCTATGGAGGCGGTCATAAGGAAAGGCCGCCCGGCACGGATCCAGTTCTTTGCACTGATCGACAGAGGCCACAGAGAACTGCCTATAAGGCCGGATTACATCGGTAAGAATGTTCCCACATCCAGAAGCGAGATAATCAGTGTCTGCCTTCCGGAAACGGATGGCGAGTACTGCGTCAAACTCGGAGAAAGGGAATAACAAACATACATATTAAGAAAGGGAATCCACATGAATCAGCAAGACAAGGTGTTGGGCTATCTGCCTAACGAACGCCCGACTGCTTGGAAGCTTTTCCTTTATGCGCTCCAGCAGGTCGTGGTCATGTTCCCCGCAACCGTAACGGTTGCTCTCATCACAGGGTTCCAGGTCTCAACGACGATCTTCGCCAGCGGACTTGCAACACTCTGCTTCATCTTCATCACTGAAGGGAAGATCCCGCTCTACTACGGATCCAGCTTCTCATACCTGACGGCTGTTGCCGGTCTCGTTACCAGCCAGAACATCATGGAGAAACTTGCTCCTGAAGCGGCAGCCCAGCTCGAAGCCTGGAAAGCCGGAACAAGCGCAGTCCTGCCTACCGAAGCGATACAGTATGCGCAGTTCGGTATCGTCATGAGCGGACTCGTCTCCATCGCTGCCGGACTTCTTATCAAAGTCAGCGGACCGAAGGCTGTCGAGACCATCCTTCCCCCGACGATCACCGGCCCTGTTGCCATGATCATCGGACTGACACTTGCCGGAAACGCTCTGGGCGACGCATATGCCGGATCTGCCACATGGCAGGGCGGTATGGGAGGAATCCTGCTCGTTTCCCTTTCAACGCTGCTTTCAACGATCCTTTTCTCACGCTATCTTAAGGGATTCCTCGGACAGCTCCCGCTCCTGCTCGGCGCAGGTGTCGGATGCCTCGTGGCATTCATCGTATATGTCGCGGGCGGCAGCACTCCCGAGAGCAACCTCTTCGATGTTATGACAGTTTCCGAAGTGGTATCTGCTTCGACCTGGAAACTCGGTGACGGCTCATTCTTCGCTCTTCCCGCATTCTCACTCCCCAAGGCTTCTGTGGAAGCGATACTTGCCATCATGCCTGTGGCCATCGCGACCATTCCGGAATCCACTGCACACATGTATCAGCTTGATGTTTATGTCAACAATCTCGCTGAGCAGAAGGGTAAGCCCAAGACCGACTTCGTCAAGCTCCTTGACAGGAACCTCATCGGTGACGGCCTTTGCGACATGATCGCAGGTGTTGTCGGCGGACCTGCCGGAACCAACTATGGTGAGAACATCTCCACGATGGCTATCACAAAGGTATTCTCAACATCGGTCCTAATCGTAGCATCCATCATTGCTATGATCGTGTCCTGCTTCACTCCTCTTATCACAGCCATCTACGGGATCCCCACCGCAGTCATAGGCGGACTTGAGATCTATCTGTTCGGCGCCATCGCGGCACAGGGTATCGCCATCATGATCGACAAGCACTGTGATATGTTCTCGGCAAAGAACATCGCGGTCATCGCCACGATCATGGTCGTCGGACTCGGCGGACAGTACTACTTCGGCGGCAACATCCCGTTCCCCGGATTCTCCGGTGGTATCCCCTGCATCGCAGGTGCTGCCATCTCCGGTATCCTGCTCAACCTGCTCCTCTCCATCGGCGAGAAGAAGGAAGACTGAACGGAAATCGACACTGTATGGTTTAAAGACAGATAAACAGTCGTGTGCGGCGTATCGATCATGCGCCGCACTTTTCTGTTTTTCTGGCGTACGCAGCGGGATCATGCAAGTGATATTTCAGGCGTCTATTGCAACAGATATTACAAAATGTGTCTATTTAGAGAACGGATTTTGTTGACAACCATGTCTATAATGTTATAATGAATGAAATTGTGAGTACTCGATATTAGACTGTATGACCAAAAAAACCGAAGGCAACAAAAGACTCGCTTCCGTCGTCAGTTCCTTTATGCCGTATATCGAGCAGAAGATCTCGGGACTCAGTCTTCCGGGGCTTGATAGGGATGATCTACGACAGGAAGCTTTTGTAGCGCTGTTCTCCGCGATCGAGTCGTACGACAGCAGCAAAGGCGCTCTGTTCTCCACATACGCGATCACCTGTATCAACAATCGTCTGGCTGACGCAGTGCGTAAGGCGTCCAGCGGAAAGAACAGGGTGCTGAATGAGTCGGTGCCTCTGTCTGACGAAGAAGATCAGGTTTCGGTCATATCAGAGGAGTCTCCTGAGGAAACTGCGATAGTTCGGGAAGAATACATGCAGATCCTTGAAAAGATGGACACTATTCTGTCTGATTTCGAGAGAGAAGTCCTGGTTATGTATTCCTGCGGATACAAATACGCCGAGATCGCAGAGAGGAAGAACACCACGGCAAAAGCTGTCAGCAATGCCATACAGAGAGCAAGGAAAAAACTGAGACAGGAATAAACAGACAGTTCTGTTTGAATAATATATTTGCCCTTAGTAGCTTAATAATGAAAGAGCGTTGTCCAATGAACAAAGGTGGCGGCCGCACCGCCCGGGGGCTTAGATCAATAATCCGTATTTAGAGGAGAAAAGCAAATGTACGAAGACAAGACCCTGGTGTGCAAGGAATGTGGTAAGGAGTTCGTCTTCACCGCCGGTGAGCAGGAGTTCTATGCGTCCCGCGGTTTCGAGAACGAGCCTCAGCGCTGCAAGGAGTGCCGTGATGCCCGCAAGCAGGCCAACAGAGCTACACGCGAGATGTTTGACGCTGTCTGCGCATCCTGCGGAAAGCCCTGCAAAGTTCCTTTCAAGCCCCGTGAGGACCGCCCTGTTTACTGCAGCGAGTGCTTCGCAAAGATGAAGGAAGCCAACTGAAGGAGCAGTAAACTGTCTTGCGCAGTCAGGATGTATCCTTCCTGCGCAGATGATCCGAAAAAGCAGTGGATCGTGTCAGCAATGATACGATCCCTTCTTTTTGTCATCATTCCATTTTAGATATAAGTGTGATAGAATCTCACTGGTATTTAACTTTACTCGGAGGAACCAAAATGTTTACAGTAACAAAAGATATGATAATCAGCGATATCCTTTCCAAGGACGCTATGGCCGCTGAATGCTTCTTCCAGATGGGAATGTTCTGTGTCGGCTGCCCTGCTTCTGCAGGAGAATCCGTGGAGCAGGCTTGCGCCGTTCATGGAATTGATGCGGATGAACTGGTGGAAAGGCTCAACGAGTTTTTCTCCCGTACAGCCTGATGGCATCTTCCGTCAGCTTGTCGCGCCGGCTCTCTGAAGCTGCAGAACTTGTCCGAAAAGGTTCTGTTGTAGCGGATGTCGGATGCGATCACGGAAAACTCGCAGCTTATCTGCTTGACTGCGGAAGAGCTGACTATGTTTTCGCAACGGATATCAGGAAGCAGCCGCTTGAAAAGGCGGCTGCGCTTCTTTCATCGGAAAAATACCGGAACAGGAGCGAGTGTATTCTCACTGACGGACTCTGCGGGCTTCCTGCAGACAGGATAACAGACGTGGTCATTGCCGGAGTCGGGTATGACGTTACCGGGAAGATCATAAAGGACGCCCCCTGGCTGTATGATCCGGATAAAAGACTTATACTGGTCCCGGCTTCCAAACACGAAAAGGTCAGAGTGTTCCTTGCCGGCGAGGGATTTTCGATCCTGTCAGAAAAGGCAGTGTTCGACAAAGGACATGCCTACACGGTCATCTGCAGCAGTTACAGCGGGATAAAAAGAGAACTGACCGTTGAGGAGAAGTGGCTGGGAGATATCGACCTGCTCTCTCCGGACGGAAGCAGATACGCAGAAGTCCTGGAGAGACGCATGAAGACGGTAACAGAAGGGATCAGAGATGAAAATGATCCTTTGAGGAAGGAAGCAGAAGAGATACTGAGTATCACAGGCAGCAGACCTGATCCCGGCGATAACATCTGAACCGCCTATACTGCGGAGATTATTGAGGTTTATGTGCAATGGCATTGGATGCAGCAATGGTCCGCGTAGCTGCGGATGAACTTGACACGGCACTGAAAGGCGCCCGTATAGAAAAGATATATATGCCGTCCAGGGATGAGGCTGTTTTCAGTGTCAGGACAAGGGAAAGCAGGCGTATGCTCCTGCTCTCAGCCCGCTCCGGGACTGCGAGAGCGCACATCACAACGGAGGAATTCGATTATCCTGCTGTGCCTCCCGCCTTCTGTATGCTTTTGAGGAAATATCTCCTCGGAGCAAGGATAACTGCTGTTGAGACGGTAGAAGGAGACCGGGTGATGTTGTTCCGGTTCGAGGCGCTCAACGACATGGGAGAAAAGACCTTCCCGTCACTGTCCGCTGAAATGATGGGGAGATACAGTAATCTTGTGCTTATCGGAGATGACGGCGTTATTCTGGACGCTGTGAAGAGAGTGGACAGCACGCAGTCAGAACTGAGAGAGATAATACCCGGGGCTATGTTCACCGAACCTCCGAAACCGGACAAGATCTCTTTTCTGTGCAGTGATGACAGGGAAATAGTAGATGCGGTGAAAAAGAGCGGAAGGACAGTATCTTCAGCTCTGCTTCAGATGGTGTCCGGACTGTCCCCGCTGCTGTGCAGGGAAGCGGCATTGGAGGTCGACGACCTCACAGGCGATACGCTCGACGCAGACGGAGAAGAAAAACTGCTGCGCGGACTTGCGAGGATCAGAAGCGCGGTCGAAGATCCGGCTCAAAGATCTTTCTGTATCGTGTATGACGGTGAAAAACCTGTGGAGTACTCGTTCCTTGCGCTCAGACAGTATGAAGGCCTCAAGACTGAGAACTTCGATTCGGCAAGTTCGATGTTTGACAGTTATTATTCCGCCAGAGACAGGCTGGAGAGGATGAAGACCAGAAGCCAGGACCTCAACAGACAGGTCAGGCAGCTGATCGACAGGAACATCAGGAAGCAGAATGCAAGAAGAGAGGAACTGGAAGATACCGCCCGGGCGGAAGGAAAGAAACTGTTCGGGGAACTGCTTACTGCCAACCTGCACGCATTCAAAAAGGGTGATAAAGAGGTAACGGTCCTGAATTACTACACGGGAGAGCAGTGTACTATTCCTCTTGATGTGACAAAAGGACCCAATGAGAATGCGCAGAAGTACTACAGAGACTACAGAAAGCTTCACACCGCGGCTGATGTTCTGAAACGGCTCATAGTCGAGGGAGATGAGGAAGCAGAGTATTTCCGTCAGGTCCAGTATGAGATCGGTCTCGCGAGCACTGAGGAGGAATTCGTAGATATACGCAAGGAGCTCAGGGATGCGGGATACCTGAAGGGGTTCCGTTACAGGGAGAGAGGACACAGGAAGAGCGATCCGTATTTCCGCTACAGGACAGACGAAGGACTCGAAGTGATCGCGGGCAAGAACAATACCGCTAACGAGAGGCTGTCTCTCAAGATGGCGGACGGAAAAGACTACTGGTTCCATGTTAAAGGAGCGGCAGGTTCCCACGTGATCCTCAGGTGCGACGGTATCGCTCCGAGCGAAAGAAGCCTGACTCAGGCTTGTGAGATCGCCGCATTTCATTCCAGTGTAAGCAGCGGACAGCAGATCCCGGTGGATTATACCGAGGCAAGACGTGTCAGGAAGGCTGCGGGAGCAAGGATGGGAATGGTCACCTATACCAATCAGAAGACCGCATTTGTCACTCCTGTGCCGGATGAGATAGAAAAACTGAGAGAAAAGCGGACCAGATGACGCCGGTGCCGGGTGCTGCCCGGGAATGTCAATAAAGGGTCTATTTGTGATATAATCGGACGAAAGAAACAGAAGGAAAATGATATATCTTGACAATGCCGCGACGACGGCAGTAAGCCCCGGAGCTGCGGACGCAGCGGACAGGGTCCTCAGAGAATGCTTCGGCAATCCCAGTTCACTCTATTCCAGCGGACTTGAGTCACAGAAAGTGCTGGAGAGATCAAGAGCAGTTATTGCAAAGAAGATAGGATGCGATCCCCGTGAGCTTTACTTCACGGCAAGCGGGACGGAAGGGAACAACCTGGCGATCCTCGGCGCTGCCAGAGCCAGAAAGAACTGGGGAGACCGCATCATCGTAAGCGGATTCGAGCATCCGTCCGTTATGAATACCGTAAAGTCACTGGAGGATGAGGGATTCAGGGTGACTGTCATAGACCCGGGAAAAGACGGGATCATCGATACCGGAAGGATCCTCGGGGAAGTGGACAGAAACACTGTTCTTGTGACCTGCATGAGAGTCAACAACGAGATAGGAACTCTCACCGACTGCACGCTTCTGGCGGAGGAAGTCAAGAAGATAAACCGCAGGACCGCATTCCACTGCGATGCGGTACAGTCTTTCGGAAAGCACGAGACCGTGCTGAACGGTTCCATCGACACGCTTTCGGTTTCAGCGCACAAGATCCACGGGCCCAAAGGGATCGGGTGCCTTTATGTCCGCAACGGATTCAATATACAGAGAACGTTCTTCGGAGGCGGACAGGAGCGGGGACTGAGATCGGGAACAGAGAATATTGCCTACGCTGCCGCGTTTGCGGAAGCGGTATCCGAGACAGGTGATCTGAGGAAAGAGGAGAAAAGGATATCGTCTGTCAGGGATATCCTCAGACAGAAGATAGAAGGGTCCGGAGCGGCAGTCATCAACAGCCCGCAGGACGGCTCCCCCTATATCCTAAACTTTTCACTTCCGGGTTTCAGGAGTGAAACAGTCCTTCACTTCATGGAGGAGCACGGTGTGCTGGTGTCTTCCGGTTCTGCCTGCGGGAAGGGTGAGAAGAGCCATACACTTACATCAATGGGCCTTCCGGATGAACTGATAGATTCCGCCGTAAGGGTCAGTTTCAGCTCAAACACAACGGAAGATGACGTCAGAGAGGCAGCAGATCTCTTCATTCAGGCTGTCAATACGCTTCAGAGGAAATAGACGATCAATGGAGATCATACTCGGGAAATACGGAGAACTGGCACTCAAGGGGCTCAACAGGAACCAGTTTGAGAATTCCATGGTCAGGACCATAAGGAAAAGAGTCGACAGATGCGGTGAGTTCCGCGTCTATACGGCTCAGTCCACGGTATATATAGAACCTCAGAACGATGATGCCGATATCGATCTCGCTTATGATGAGATAAAGAGGGTGTTCGGGCTCTCTGCCATAGTGAAGGCTGCCGTCTGCGAGAAGGATCTTGAGGCGATATGTGATACCGCGGAACGGTATCTCGGCAGTGCACTGGACCGTGCAGGTACATTCAAGGTGAACTCAAAGAGAGCTGACAAAAAGTTCCCCCTGACTTCAATGGAACTGTCAAGGGAGGTTGGCGCGTATCTGCTGGAAAGGCACCCCGGCCTTAAAGTAGAGATGAGCGAACCGGAGATGACAGTTATCTGTGAGATCAGAGACAATGCAGCATATGTCCATTCGGATCAGATGCCCGGTGCAGGAGGGATACCTACAGGTACCGGAGGCAAGACCGCATGTATGCTTTCGGGAGGTATCGACAGTCCTGTAGCTGCATGGATGATGGCCAGAAGAGGATGCGACCTCGTATGCGTGCATTTCCAGTCACCTCCTTATACCGGGGAGAGGGCGCTGTACAAGGTCGAACGACTTGCATGGAGGCTGTCGCGCTGGGCAGGCAGGGTTTGCCTGTTTGAGGTCCCTTTCACCGACTGTCAGGTCAGCATAAGAGACAATGCGCCGGAAGATTACTTCACAGTACTGATGCGGCGCTCCATGATGAGGATCACCCAGATGATCGCGGAGAAGGAAGAGTGCGGAGCAATCGTGACCGGTGAGAGTCTCGGGCAGGTCGCAAGCCAGACGATGAGCGCGATAAGGTGTACGGATGCCGTCGCGAACATGCCTGTGTTCCGCCCGCTTATCGGCAACGACAAAGTCGAGATATCCGACTGTGCCAGGAAGATAGGCACGTTCGATGTGTCCATAGAGCCTTACGAAGACTGCTGTACGATCTTCACTCCCAAACATCCCCGCACGAGACCCGTGCTGGAGAACATAGAAGAAGCGGAACGCGGCGTGCCGGACCTTTCCGGACTGGAAAGCATTGCGGCAGAGAACAGCGTTCTGAAGGTGATACATTTTTACGATGAGGAATATGCCTTATGAGTACCCGTAAGATTCAGGCGGAGATCATTACCGTCGGGAATGAGCTGCTGAACGGCAGGACGGTCAACACCAATGCATCTTTCCTGTCCAGGGAGCTCCAGAAACTCGGATTTGCTGTCACGAATCAGACCACAGTTGCCGACAGCGCCTCCGAGATACTGGGGTGCCTTAAAAGCGCGATCGGCAGGAGCAGTGTCATCGTATTCTCGGGAGGGCTGGGGCCGACCGATGACGATCTCACGAAAGAGACTGTCGCAAGAGCGATCGGTGCTCCTCTGGAGGAGGACCCCGAGACGCTCGTGCGCATCCGCGATTTCTTTGAGAGCCGCGGACGGGAGATGAAGGACAACAACAGGAAGCAGGCTCTGATCCCAAGAGGATCGACGGTCCTTGTAAATGAAAACGGGACTGCGCCGGGGATATACATAAGGAAGGGCAATCAGGTCATCATGATGCTCCCCGGGCCTCCCCATGAGCTGGAGCCCATGTTCACTGACAAGGCAGCCCCGCTGCTTCTGGAACTGTCCGGGCAGAAGATAAACAGCCGCACGCTCGGTGTGAGCGGGATAGGCGAATCTGAGCTTGAGACGATGACCAAGGACCTTCTATACGGTGATGATCCGCACGCCGCGCTCTACGCAAAGGAAGGAGAGGTCGAGATATGCATCACTTCCTTTGGAGAAACGGATGAGGAAGCGGAGCTTAAGACCATCGGGCTGATAGAGCAGTTCAGAGAGATCCTTGGGGATCATATATACTCTGAAAACGGAGAAAACCTTGCCGAGACCGCAGTCAGAAAGCTTGAAGCAAAAAAGCAGAGAGTCGCATTTGCGGAGAGCTGTACCGGAGGCCTCCTCGCCCAGATGACAACGGATGTCCCGGGTTCATCGAATGTGTTTGAGTACGGGATCACCTCATATGGAGACTGGGTCAAGAATGCCAGCCTTGGGGTGGACAGCAGTCTTTTGAAGAAATACACTGCTATAAGCCCGGCTGTTGCCGCAGAGATGGCCAGAGGCGCCCGCAAGAACGGAAGGGCAACCTACGGAGTCGGAGTCACCGGTATCGCGGGGCCAGGCGTCGGGGCATATCTGGATAAAGAGGTCGGAGAAGTCTATATCGCGGTATGTGACAGAAAGAAGACAGTAGTCAAGGAATTCAGATTCGGTGACAGGAGAAACCGCGACAACATAAGGAGACTCACAGCTAAGAATGCATTTGACATGCTGCGCCTGTTCATAGACGGAAAGCAGATAGAGGGCGGTGTCGAGTTCTCCAACAGAAAGATAGCTGATACGGAACGCAAGGATAATCCCAAAAGCCTGGCGGGACTGTTCGCGAGGAAAGCGGTAAGTATCCTTGTTATGAGCGGGATCGCCGCTGCTGCAGGTTACTACAGCATTAAAAGCGTACAGGCGATGAGCGACCGGATGACATACGATAAACTTGTGACCGAGTATTCGGAGCAGGTAAGGGAGGGCGACCGCGGCGAAGCATTCTCAAAGCTTGCTGATGAGAACGTGGATTTCTGCGGATGGCTGACCAATGATTCCGGAGATCTGGATTCAGTCATCGTAGACGGCAGGGGAGACGGTTTTTATTCCAGTCACGACTTCTATAAAGGGACCAACAGGCTGGGATGCACAGCGTCTTCTGCCGGTCTTCCGATAGAAGAAGAAGGGGAGATCCCTAAGAACATAGCCATCAAGTCCTCGTCTTTGGGCAAAGAGGTCCTGTTTTTCCATCTGCCGGACTACAGAAACGTGAATTATGCGGCGTCTAATCAGAAGATCACTCTCTACGGCAAGGATTTCACTGCCGTATACAAGGTCATTTCAGCTTTTTTCCTGGATGAAAACGAAGACCTCGACAGGATCTTCTTCGACAGCGACCTGTCCGACAGAGACGAATACTATGAATATGTCATAAACCTCAAAATGAGATCGTTCTTTGATGCCAATTACTCGATCACTGAGGATGACCGTTTCATCACCCTGTATGCACCGTGTGATGAGTGGGACGGAGCAGTATTCGTGGTATGCGGATGCCTGATGGAAGAAGGAAATGACTCAGAGATATTCCTTTCAGAGAACGATGTAGTTCTGTATCCGGCTACGTGGTACGAGATCAAAGGAACTCAGAGCGGTGTCAATGTGACCGCAGAAATGGACCGCTGGTATGAATGGCTTCTTGATAACAGCGAAGCAAAAAGGAACCAGGAATAGAATCAATTAGAAACGGAGTAACGACATTCAGTAATGTCATCAGAAAAGAAAAAGAAAAGAAACAGAACCTCAGACGCACCAGAGCAGCAGGAGAGGGGGAAGAGAACACAGCTCGGCTTGAGGATCGGAGCGGCTCTAATCCTGCTCACGGTCCTTGCGGGAGTTGTTTTGCCTCTGTATAATCCGGGCAGTCCTATCAAAAAGAACAGGAAAGTCATGACTGTGAACGGACATGACGTCTCTTCTGATGAGTTTGAGTATTTCCTGTCCGCTGAGATCACCGATTTCGTATACTATTACAGCGCAAGTTATTTCGCTGACCAGAAAAACTTCTCTGATCTGCTTGAATACGTAACTCAGGAGATCACATTCTACTACACTTTCCTAGACTGGGCAGAAGAGAACGGATACGGACTAGACCAGGAACAGAGGGACGAGATAAAAGCCGATCTGGAGAGATCCAAAGACGGATTCGAGACGGAAGAGCAGTATCAGGAATATCTGGACAGCATGTATGTCACAGAGGAGGTGCTGTATAACACGGAGTGCATGTTCCGGACTCTGGACAATTACTATGCTTACCTGACCGATCCGGAAAACGGACCGTACGCGGAAAGTGCAAAAGAACTTGCGTCAGATCCCGAACGGTTCAGTATTTACGGGGCTAAACACATCCTCTTCCTTTTCGGGGAAAACGACAGAACGGATGAGGAGACCAGAGCGCTTGCGGAAGATGTCCTTGCGCAGATAAGGAACGGCGGAAGTTTCGATGATCTCATGAACCAGTACAGCGAGGACCCGGGACTTATGACATACCCAGACGGCTATACATTCACCAAAGGAGAGTTCGTGGATGAGTTCTACAATGCTACGATCGGACTCGGCATTGGAGAGACGAGCGATCTGGTAGAGTCCTCCTACGGCTTCCATATCATCAGGAGGATAGAACCTGACAGGGACGAGGCGGCGGAAAAGATAGTGAAGAACCTGTACGGAGCTGAGATCGACTCCCGTGTCGCAGCTGCGGAAGTCAAGAAAAGCAGGGGCTTCGAAAGCATCACATACAATGATTTCAAGATCTCCAAAGACTATCCCGCGACCGCTGAAGACGAGACTGCCGACGGCGGATCAGAAGAGTGATACGATATCCGGTTAATTGACAAAACCAAAGCCCGAAGGCGATCGAGCCTTCGGGCTTAACTAATCTTTGGAGATCAGACAGTTATCTGAGAGAACACGCTGTCGATGCCTTCAGTTATCACAAGGTCAGCAGAACTGTCTGCAGTCGTAGGAGATAGGTTGACTATGGCGAGTTTTGCGGAGCGTGGGAGATAGTTTATGAAGCTTGCCGCAGGATATACGGAAAGCGACGTCCCTCCGATGATCAGGAGATCGCAGTTTGAGATGCGGTATATCGCATCTGATATGCAGTCGCCGTCAAGGGGTTCCTCATACAGGACGACATCGGGTTTTATTATCCCGCCGCAGCTCTCGCATTTCGGAACTCCGCTGCAGGAAGTGATGTAAGAGAGGGGATATGGCTTTCCGCAGTCGACACAGTGATTCCTCAGAACGCTTCCGTGAAGCTCGATGACATTGCAGCTCCCAGCAGCCTGGTGAAGCCCGTCGATGTTCTGCGTGACTACGGCATCCAGCTTTCCTTTCCGTTCCATCTCAGCAAGCTTGATATGAGCCGCGTTCGGCTTGGCATCAGGATAGAGCATACAGCTGCGGTAGAAGTCATAGAACTCCTCCGTATGACGCTCAAAGAAAGAGTGGGAGAGCATGGTCTCGGCAGGGTAACGGAACTGCCGGTTGTAAAGACCGGAACTGCTCCTGAAATCGGGGATGCCGGAAGGAACGCTGACGCCTGCTCCGCCGAAAAACACGGCGCGTGAAGATTCATTGATCAACCGGTTTAGTTCTGCTGCGGTTCCCATCACTGCTCCTTTCCGTCATGCCTGACGAACACAACATCATAATAATCCGTTAGTTTCTCATTATAGTATTCCCTGAGGACCAGAGAAGATGTGTCCAACTGAAGGATATACCTTCTGTATACCATGGTATTTCCATCACTGTCAGTATAACTGACTCTGAGCGATGAGGTATCCAGTTCAAGGCGCAGGTCTCCGGTCTGACTGGCTGTCAGGGTCCAGGTTTCCGGATCGTATTTCTCACGGTCGTTAGGGGATGTCCAGATCTCGCTCTCGAACCTGCCGTTTTTATCGATCTTCAGTATCTCGCAGGAAGGAAACTCCTTGCCTGAATAGATGAAAGTCTCGCTGAGCCATTCACCTCGAAGGAAATCCATATAGGCGGTCTCCTTTGCGGCTTCGTCCTGCTGTCTGGCCTGTACCAGAGGAACAGCGATCATGAATACTGCACAGATCAGTGAGATGAGAGCGAGAAGAGACAGAATGGCTGCGGCGATCCGCCACGTGTTGACGTTGCCGAGTTTTTCTTCGCTCCGGACATTGACGCTTATTATCCTGAAATTATCGTTCCCGGCATCTGGCTCCGGATCAGTTTCCAGAGAACTGTCTTCCGGGATGATGTCGTCGGGAACAGAGGCGGGAATTGAAGTGTCCCCGGTGAAAGAGAAATCAGGGATGCCTTCTGTGACATCTTCTTCAGAGGTATCGGTGATGGGACAGGGCTCACCGGATACAGTAGACGTGAGCGTCTCGTCTTCTGCAGGGAGGGCAGGAGGTGCTCCGGGCACATCAAACAGGTCCGCGCCTGTACTTGGCTCAGACGGTTCGGGCATGGCTCCGGAAACATCCGCTTCCGGATCTCCTGATGTTTCAAGGATCAGGCTGCTGTTGCATTCGCTGCAGATCTCCTCACCCTCAGTGAGGATGCGTCCGCAGTTGGTACAGATGCGCATCTTCCGACCTGTTCTCCGTTAATACGTACTAAAAAAGGTAAGGGCCGGAGATCCGGCCCGGCATAAGATCACATTATCTCCGGAACGGAGACTCCGAGGATGGTCAGGCAGTTGGCTATCACCTGCTTGGCTGCTACACAAAGCGCTGTTCTTGACAGTGTGAGGTTCCGGTCGCCTGAATCCTTGACTCTGCACACGGTGTAGAATCTGTGAAAGAGTGTCGCTGTATCTGTGGCGAATCTGGTGATCCTGGAAGGATCGTATTCGCGGGCAGAAGAGATTATCTCGGAGGGGAATGAGCCTATCTTTCTTATAAGAGCTTTCTCTTCCTCTGTAGTGAGAAGTGAAGCGTCAAGTCCTTCCCTGCCGTCGACGGGATAACCGTCCGAGACCAGAGCACGGAGCACGCTGCACATGCGTGCGTGCGCGTACTGCACATAGTACACGGGGTTGTCCTTCTCCTGCTTGACAGCAAGGTCGAGGTCAAACTCAAAGTGTGATGAAGGTTCTCTCAGATTGAAGAAGAACCTTACGGCATCTATCGGGACCTCTTCCAGAAGGTCGGTGAGCGTTATGGCTTTTCCGGTGCGCTTGCTCATCCTGACCGCTTCTCCGTTCCTCACAAGCTCCACCAGCTGCATGAGGACGATGTCCAGTTTGCTGCCGTCCAGTCCGACTGCATCCAGGCTAGCTTTGAGTCGGTTTACATGACCGTGGTGGTCTGCTCCCCAGACATTTATCACGCGGTCGAATCCGCGCATGAAGAATTTGTTGTAGTGATAAGCGATATCGGAGGCGAAGTAGGTGTAGAAACCGTTCGAACGTCTGAGGACGTCATCTTTGAGTTCCAGCTTATCGATCTCCTCATCAGTCTTTCCCTGTGAGCGGTAGAGATCTCTGAGGTATCTGGAAGTGTTCAGCCACACGGCGCCTTCCTTCTCATACAGCGCGCCGTTCTTCTCCAGTATGGCCATGACCTTGTCGACGGTCCCGTCCTCATAGAGGGAGCTCTCACGGAACCACACATCGTATGTGACGCCGTACCTGTCCATGGTCTCGCGCAGACCGCTGATGTTTCTGGGAAGCGCATAGTCGACCAGAGCGTTCTTGAGTTTCTCGTCGTCGCCGGGATAGAGATCCGTCCCGTTCAGCTCCGCGAAGGCGCGGGCATGCTCGGTGATATCGTCGCCCTTGTATCCGTCCTCCGGGAAGGGATAGGCAGGATCTGTTATCTGACGGTATCTGGCAGCGAGGCTGTCGCCGAATTTCTTTATCTGATTGCCGGTGTCGTTTATGTAGAACTCTCTCTCCACTTCGTATCCGGCGCGGTCGAGAACGCTGGCCAGGACGTCACCAATGGCTCCGCCCCTGGCGTTTCCGAGATGCATCGGACCGGTGGGATTTGCGGAAACGAACTCCACCTGGACTTTCTTTCCGCTGCCGTGATCGGTGCGTCCGTAGTCGCTTCCGCCGTCCACGGCAGACGAGATTACTTCGCTGTAGTACTGCGGTCCGTAGAAAAGGTTTATGAAACCAGGGCCTGCGATCTCTATCTTCTCAAACGGAGTCCCTTCGAGGTCGGCGTTGTCGGCGACTGCCTGGGCAATGGCTCTTGGGCTCATGTGAAATGCTCTGGCGGAAACCATCGCGAAGTTTGAGGCGAGATCTCCGTGAGAGGAGTCGCCCGGGACTTCGATATTGAAATCAGGCAGTTCAGCGGATGGAAGCGACCCGCTTTCCGATGCAGATACGGCTGCGTCGTTTATCAGTCTGCGGGCGATGTCCATCGCTTCTTTCTGAGGATTAAGCATCTGGTTTTGTCTTCTCCCTTACAGTTATCTTCAGGTCTGTGGAAACGAACATGTTCGCATTGAGATCCAGCGAATACGAGAAATCGAGAGTTCCTCCGCTGTCGGTCAGTTCGTTATTGATCCTGGATGTGTATATCCCCAACGGAAGATCTCCGACAGGGGTTCCGTAATGACACGTATGGCGCTTGCCCTTTTCCAGTATGAGACTGGAAGAATATTCTCCCGTGCGGATCATGGTGACCATATCGGGAGAGACATGGAGGGTGGTCTCGCTGCCTTCAAAACCGGTGGCTGCGCTGTCCTCATACGCGATGACCCGCGTGTCTCCTTCCGTTCTGTAATCCCCGACGGTAGAGAAGGTAAAGCGGTCTTCTCTGTCATCGTTGTACTGGACGTTGTCGATGGTGATTATATAATTTTCTTTTTTCTTTTTCATGAGTCTGTATAGGACGTTTCAGATATATACGAGATCAGCATGCGAGAACCGCTCTCCCAGAAAGTGTTCTGCTGCCTCAGCGAACCTTTCAGGAGCGGAAGTCACAAAGAACTCAGGGACTTCGGGACCTGATCCGGAGCTTAGAAGATCCAGAGCCGACATCTCGTCTCTGGCTGCCCTGGCTGCCTCAGCGCCTGAGTCAATAAGCGTGACGCTGTCTCCGAGGAACGATGAGATCCTTTCCGAAACGAGAGGATAATGAGTACAACCCAGGATAAGTGTGTCGGCACCGGCATCTCTGATCGGGAGGAGATATTCCTTAAGGGCTTCATCTAACGCGGTGCCGACATCCTCGGAAGCTTCCGCTTCGATCAGTGGAACAAGCTTCGGACAGGGAACGGATACTACCCTGAATGACGGATCCAAATCCTTAAGCTTTTCTTCATAGGCTCTGCTCTGTACAGCGGCACTGGTAGCGATGACTCCGATGATGCCGTTGGATGAGGAAGCCGCGGCTGCCTCTGCTGCAGGCTTTATGACACCGGTAACGGGAACCGGAACAGCTGACAGCTGTTCTGCGGCGATGTTGGACGATACGGTGCCGCATGCAATGATTATGTATTTGACGTCTCTGGAGAGAAGGAACCGGAAGTCATCCTCAGCGAAAACATGAAGTGTCTCACGGTCTCTTGTCCCGTACGGTATGCGCAGGGTATCTCCCAGAAAGACGATCTTTTCATTTGGCAGGATCCTCCTCAGCTCACGGACTGAAGTGAGGCCTCCAAGTCCGGAGTCAAAGACTCCGACTGCACGGTTATCCAATCAGATATCCTCCGTGCGTTCGTCAGCCAGTTCTATGAGCCTTGTGAGAAGCTCGGTGTAGGGCACACCGCTGGCTTCAAACAGCTTCGGGTACATGCTGATGGAGGTGAATCCGGGAAGAGTGTTGAGCTCGTTGAGGTAGGGGATGCCGGTGGATCTCTCAAGCAGGAAGTCGACTCTGGAGAGTCCGGAGCATCCGAGAAGTCTGTATACCTTCACAGCGATGCTTCTGATCTCCTCTGCTTTTTCCTCCGTGATCCTGGCGGGGATGAACAGCCCGCTGGTACCGTTAACGTATTTGGAGTCATAGTCATAGAATCCTTCCGCGGGCGCCACTTCGCCGAGAACTGAAGCTACCGGCTCTGAATTGCCCATGACCGCGCATTCTATCTCCTGAGCTACTATCTCGCGCTCAGCAAGTATCTTGTAGTCGTGACGGAAGGCTTCGTCGGCGGCGGCTTTAAGCTCGTTTCTGTCGGCAGCTCTGGACACTCCGACAGAGGAACCGGCATTTGCCGGCTTGACGAACATGGGATATCCGAAGGCTTTCTCGCACTCGTCGGCGAAGGAATCGAACTCGCCGATGCGGTCCTTGGTGAGGTATCTCCATTCTGCGCGTTTAATACCTGCATTGTCTACCAGCATGTTGCATACTGCCTTGTCCATACAGACGGCAGAGGCAAGAGCATCGCATCCGACAAAAGGAATGCCGGCCATCATCAGCAGTCCCTGAAGAGTCCCATCCTCTCCGTTCTTCCCGTGCATGACGGGGAAGACCGTATCGACCCGGATCTCCCTGACGGAGCCGTCAGGCTGGACTTCTATGAATCCGTGCACACTGCGGTCGGGAGAAAGGAAACAGGGCTTGAGGTCTTCGGAATACCAACTGTTGTCCGCAATATTCTCGACAGGGCCTTCATAGCGGAGCCATCTTCCGTCTTTGGTTATACCGACAAGGACAAGATCGTATCTATCGGTGTCGATCCTGGAAATGACGGATGAAGCTGACATGCAGGATACCTCATGCTCACTGGAAACTCCCCCGAAAAGGATACCGACTGTTTTCTTCATTATAGATTACCTCCGGATGGCGGATGCGCCGGAAGCGCACAGCCAATGCATTAGTTATAAATATAGTATAGGGCGTTCCATTAATGATAGCACGAATCCGCCTTGAATGGAACTGCCGGACGGCCCTCGGAGAACCTGTGCGGCACCGTTTCCGGGCAGCGTCATGCCTGGTTCGGAGACAGTCTGCGTGGTCCGTTAATAGTTTTGTCATATTTCCCAAAAAGAACCTGAAAACAGGCGGTTTATTTAAGGAGCATACGAATTGAATACTTGCATAATAACAGATAAAATAGTATCTGCACGAATTTGCGATTATTATAATTCGAGGTAAAACTATGAATCATGTAGCTGAACTTGCAGGTATTGCTGTTGCAGTGCTCTCCTTTGCATATGCAGCGTGGCTCTACCTCTGGGTAAAGAAACAGCCCCAGGAAAACAAGACCATCACCAAGGTTTCCAGTCTTATCCAGCAGGGCGCCAGGGCGTTCCTGAACAGACAGTACAAGATCCTCTTCATCTTCGCCGGAGCGATCGCTGTCCTCATTTTCCTCGTGCTTCCTGCTCCTATCTGGAGAAGCAGCGTGGCAAAGAACCTCTCGATGGCGCTCTCATATGTATGCGGTACCCTGTTCTCCGCATTTGCAGGAAAGATCGGCATTGAAGTAGCCACCATCGCCAATGGCAGATCCGCAGAAGCGGCCCAGAAGGGCATCGAGCCCTCCTTCATGGTCGGATTCCGCGGCGGCGCAGTCATGGGAATGGCTGTTGTCGGTGCCTGCGTGTTCGGTGTATCACTCGTATATTACGTGCTCAGAGACACACAGGCGGTCCTGTGCTTCAGCTTCGGAGCCAGCTCCCTCGCCCTGTTCGCCAAGGTCGGCGGCGGCATCTTCACGAAGACTGCCGATATCGCAGCTGACCTGACAGGCAAGGTCGAGCTCGGGATCCCCGAGGATGACCCCAGGAACCCCGCTGTCGTAGCTGACAACGTCGGCGATAACGTCGGTGACGTTGCCGGAATGGGCGCTGACCTCTTCGACTCCAACGTAGCTTCACTCGCTGCGGCTCTCGTAATCGCTTACAAGCTGGATGCCGCTTCCATGTTCTCAAACAACGTCGAGACAGTGTTCTGGTATGCAGCTCTTGGTCTGCTCGCTTCCATCCTCGGTGTCATGACCGCAAAGATCGGCAAGCACGGCAACCCCACAAAAGCTCTTAACTCCAGCACATATGTGACCACGGGCATCTATGCGGTGCTCACAGCGGCTGTCACCGCGATCTTCGGATTCTCCTGGGCCATCTGGGCATCCTGTGTCCTCGGCCTGCTCGTCGGAGTCATCATCGGCCTTACCACCGACTACTTCACCGACGATTCAAAGAATCCTGTGCATGCAGTTGCTCACGCTTCCGCCACAGGCCCCGCGTTCACCATCCTTTCAGGCGTCTCCTACGGATTCCTCAGTTCCCTTCCTGCAATGGTGGGAACCGGTATCTCCACCCTCATCTCCTACAAGCTCTGCGAAGGCATGGATCCGAATTTTGCTTCTGATTACGCGCTGTTCGGCATTTCCATGGCTGCGGTCGGAATGCTCTCCATCGTCGGCATGATCGTCTCCAACGACGCTTACGGCCCCATCGTCGACAACGCCAGAGGCCTCGCCGAAATGGGCGAGCTCGGTGATGAAGTCCTCGAGATCACTGATGAGCTCGACTCCGCCGGCAATACAGTAAAGGCTGTCACAAAGGGATTCTCCATCTCTGCCGCAGGCCTCACGGTCATTGCTCTTCTCGGAACGTTCATGAGCGAGGTCAACACCTCAGCTACAGAGCTCGGCCTTGACAGGCTCACAGGATTCGATGTAATGGATCCTCTGGTCATGTTCGGAATGCTCGCAGGAGCTGCTATCCCGGCAGTCTTCTCCGCGATGCTCATGCTCGGAGTAGACAGGAATGCCCAGCGCATGGTCGCTGAGATCCACAGACAGGTCAAGTCTGAACCCGGCATCATCGAGGGAACAGTCGATCCCGATTATGACAAGTGCATCGACATCGCCACTTCCGGCGCCATGAGGGAGCTTATCCCCGCCGGTCTCGTAGCGATCCTTTCCACCATCGCCTGCGGATTCATCGGCGGCGTCAGAGCCATCGGCGGATTCCTCGTCGGCAACATCGTCAGCGGACTCCTGCTCGCTCTGTTCATGTCCAATGCCGGCGGTCTGTGGGACAACGCCTAGAAGTACATCGAGGCGGGCAATGAAGGTGGCAAGGGCAGCGAAGCCCACAAGGCAGGTGTTATCGGCGATACAGTCGGCGACCCCTTCAAGGA
>JAFZZV010000060.1 GCA_017828855.1 Oscillospiraceae bacterium
GAGAGGGAGCGGATCATCGTATCCGGTATCGCGAAGCAGTACAGCCCGGAAGATATGGCCGGCAGGAAAGTGATCTGTGTGGTCAATCTTGCTCCGCACGCTTTCCGCGGCATCGAGAGCGAGGGAATGCTTCTTTGCAGCGAGACGGACGGGGTGCCCAGAGTGGTTTTCGTCGATGCGGATGTAGCTCCCGGAAGCGAAGTCCACTGATATCAGACAAATCGGGAGATGCTCTTGCTAACAGGGCATCTCCCTTCGTGTATACAGGAGGGATCATATGGAAAAAAACAAAAAGGAATTTGTCTTTGAGACAACAGAGAAATACCTGAAGAAACTGGACGGGGATCTTGCCGGCAGGACCTTCCGGCTTGCCATGGACAACGGAGAGGAATACCAGATCCGCTTCCTGGACGGGGAGATCGCGGAGTGGAGAAGAGAGGGCGAACTGCTGCGATGGGAGAAATACGGCTGCCTCAAGGCAGATGACAGCACATACTTCGTAGCCTCGGTACTGAGCGGAACCGAAGTCTGTACATGCGTGACTCTGGTCCTCGATGAAGAGAACAGCCTCGTGACCATGTGCATATCCAGACAAGGGATCCATCCGGCACGGCCAAGACTGGCTGTAGTGGAATACCTGTTCGGAGCTATACGCGTTCCGGGAAGACCGCTTCCGGAAAAAAGGCACAGCTTCACTAAAGATCTCGTAGGAAAGAAGATAGTGTGGCACTACGCGAACGGGTTCATCAACACTCACATTTACCAAAGCGAGAGATACTATCGCATCGTGCCTCTTACGGATACAAGAACACCGGAAGAGATAGAGAGGGACAACAGGGAGATCGAACTCGGACTGAGGCCGAAGGAGATGCTGTATGAAGAACCCGCAAGATTCATCAGGATCAAGGACGGGATGTATCTGATCAGTTTCGTAGAGGACAACATGAACCGCGTCGATCCGTCGCGAGGCGGGAATAACATGATCGTCCTTGAGAATCTCAAGGGCGGAGTGGACTGCGGCAGGACCTTCTCCATGAACAGAGAGGGGAAGCTCGAACACGGGTTCTTCCGCGCTTTCGGTGAGCCGGTGGAAGAGGAATTCCCGATAGAAAGTGAGCCCACGCTGTACAGGGTCACCGGCGAGGACAGATATACGATTGCGGTCACCGGACCGGACAGCAGCCTCAAGAGCAGGATCATCTCGGAAGCAAGGCACAGAGGTCATACAGTGACGGAAGACCCGGATACAGCCCGTGCCGCGGTCGAGGTAGCTGACGATAGGATCAGTGTCAGAAGCGACGGAAGGACAACGGCCGTTATCCTTCCGGAAACGGTAGATACAGACTACAGAAGGACCGGAAGTTATCGCCTTGAAAAAGAAAAGGCTCCGTATGCGGAAGAAGGTGACATCGCCCTTGCGGCGATAGACCTTGCCGTTTCCGGAAAACCGGGAACCGTATACATCGGGTCCGATCACGTCAGAGATCTTCCGGAAGGTCCTGACGGCAGGAGGAGGTATGTGGCGCAGACGCACAAAGGAATTGCCGGAAAGGTGTTCCATGTCGTCATGGACAGCCTTGAAGAGTTCGTCGTCCGTTTTCTGACTGATGAACTGCTTGAGATGGCGGAGAAGGGTAAGCCGTTCGGAAAGTATGCCTGCAGCTGTATGGAATGCGATGCCGGAGTATGGTTCGTAACACTCATGAGAGGCGAGGAATGCCTGACGCTCGTACTGGATACGATTAAGGATCTCGTCACAACGGTGAGCACGTCACTGTATCCGAACAGAATGCAGATGGTTCACCACAACATAGAGTTCGGAGCGATAGCGCGTGCAGGCAAGGATACTGGTCTGGTCAGGCACTGCTTCACAGAGGATCTGGTGGGGAAAAAGGTCACATGGCATTACTCTCCATACGTCAGGATAACTCACTGCTACATATCGGAATGCTATATGAGATCTTCTCTCGGAAAGATGAGACCGCTTCCCGCAGATGCGCCGGAAGAGGCAGTGTTCGACGTTACGGACCGTTACCGCAGATGGGGCAGCATATTCTTCGAGGAACCGTGCCAGTATGTCAGGATCAACGATCATCTTTATGTCGTGTGCACGGCAGAGACGAACCGAAACAGAGTCGATCCTCTTGAAGGAGGAGGGGCTATGGTATATGCGTTCAATACAAGGAGGATGCAGGATTACGGACGCGGATTCTTCACGGGAATGGCAGAGACGTATCCCAATCTCTTCTCCGTCCACGGAGAATGGGACGATGATGCGGATCCGATGGATACTGCAGAGAGCCCTTACAACGCCTGAAAGGAAAGGGAGAAAAGAATAAGGATCAAAAAGCCGTCCGGCAAAACCGGACGGCATCTCTTTCGAAGCAGTATCAAATTCGGAATACTCTTTTTGCAGTCTCCGAGGTAACTTCTATGATCTTTTCCCTGCTCTCTCCCTTAAGCTCTGCCATCTCGTCCACCACTGCGGAGATCATGTCAGAGGTACATCTGGTCCCTCTGTAGGCAGACGGACTGAGATATGGGCAATCAGTCTCAAGGATAAAGCATTCAAGAGGAAGTTCTCTGACAACGTTCTTTTCCTTTCTGGAGTTCTTGTAGGTGAGAGCTCCTCCGACACCGAGAACAAGACCTGCCTTGACTGCAGCCGATGCCATCTCAAGCGAGCCTGAGAATCTGTGCAGGCATCCTGACGGCTTATAGCGCTGAATGTACTCAAGAATGTCGCTGTGTGCATCCCTGTCATGTATCTCAACAGGCATCCCGAGATCTTTTGCGAGACTGAGCTGGGCTTCGAACACTTCGTGCTGGATCTCATGCGAGGGCTCAGGCCAGTAGTAATCAAGGCCGATCTCGCCTATTGCTACCGCCTTGGGGGAAGCAGCCAGTTCCGCTATCCGGTTCAGCCAGTCGGAGGGAAGGTCTCCTGCGTCCTCGGGATGGATACCGACGGCGGCATATACGAAGCTGTACCTGTCTGCCAGTACCAGGGCAGCCTCCGAACTGACGATATCGGTGGCGTTCTCGATGACCGCTTCTATCCCGGCGCTTCTCAGGGATGAAAGGACATCATCTCTGTCAGGATCAAAGGCACGGTCAAGATAGTGTGCATGAGTGTCAATTATTCCGCGGCAGCAGATCATGAGGACCTCCGTATCCATAAAACTGCCCACGGCTTCCGCCGCGGGCAGACCGTTTGATTGATAGTCAGCTATTTGAGGAAAGAATCCACCAGTTTCTGCGCTTCAGCATCCTTATCGCAGGACACGAAGATCACATATACACCTTTTTGTTCGATCACGGCATTGCTTATCCTCGGCAGAGACTCGGGACTGTATGACTCGTAGGTGTTGTAGAGAGCTTCCTGTCTCTTGACGATCTCTTCCTTAATCTTTTTCGCGTCGGATTCACTCTTGCATGTGATGACAGCGAATTCCTCGCCGGTGGCTCCGGTGCCTATCTCATAAACAAAATCAGCGATAGAATCGGCGGAGAGACCGACGACCTTTTTGATCACGTTTTCCGATACCGGTGCAAGTGTGTCAAGGAAGAGGTCTGCATTTCTGATCTCAGATGCGAGCTTCTCGGTGTCAAGTTCGAAAGAACTGCCGCATGAGGTCAGAACCGTAAGAAGCGATATCATTAAAAGCAGAGCAGTCAGTTTTTTCATAGATCGTCATAATCCTCCGGGTCAACCGTGTGAGATGAGATGTACTTCCACCAAGCTTCAGCGCCGTCGGCATTGATGTAGAAGCCGTTGGACGTGTAAGCCGGGTTGAGCGATCCGTTTCCGTCAGACATTCCGGTATAGCAGTCCACATAGAAGACGCTGAAGGATCTCGCAACGGACAATATCATCTCGTTGTACTCTCTGATCCTCGAATTGTAGATATAGTCGTTTGAAAAGTCCGACTCGTTAACGGGAACTATCGCAAGAAGATAGATCTGTGCGTTGGGCTGGGCTGACCTGATGTTCTGTACCAGAGTCCTGTAATCCGTCTCGAACACGTCCGGGTAGGACCAGCCGAGCTCATTTAGACCGAGGCAGATATAGATCTTTCCGTACGGCTTGCTTCTCAGAGCGGAAGCGAACGTCTCGGGATCCCCCTGAGCGTTCACGTTGTCATATTCAAGAGCGTTGGAAACATTGACCGCAGTTCCGTAGAGGATCTTCTCAAAAGTCCCTATCCCGTATGTGGGGAGGAGCTGGACCAGCCGCGTGTCTCCGACTATAAGCGCGTCTGTGAAGAAGGCGCTGTTCTGGGAAGTTTCGGGAACAGGTTTGGAATAGTCGTAGTAGACCGGAACCCTGTGGATCGTGACATCGTTCCCGGGAAGCGGGCCGACATTCTCAGTAGTGACCGGCCTCCGGTCTCTGATCGTCTTTGTTATCAGCCAGACGGATGGGATGAGCACCGCGAGCAGGATGAGCAAAGCAGCGACCCTGCGTATGAGATACCTGGTCTTCATGCTCATCTTTACTGACGGAGTAGCGTCCTTCAGACGTTTCAGGTCGGCAGACTTCAGCCTTTCCTTCAAACGGCTCCAGTCAACAGACGGGAGCTTTCTCCAGAGGTTCTTCCAGTCGATGGACGACACTTTATCGACCAGGCGGTCCCAGAAGGAGATGTCTGAATCGTCATCATCGTATTCCTCATCGGATTCGTCGTCAATGTCGGCATCGCTGTCAAAATCAGCAGGATCCCAGTCAAACACGACATCATCTCCGGAGCCCGGATCGTCGGGGATATAATCCTCAGGCGGATCGCCGGGGTCGAACGTGAATATGCTCTTGTTGTCTTCATTTTCCATAGTTAAATATTAGTCTAAACATATTAATAAATCAACAAAGCGGACACAGCTACGGGGACAGCGGTGACTGGCTGGGCGGACATCGGAAGGTCAGCTTCGCTTTACATGATGAGGACATTCTTATTATAATTAGGCAAGTTTTAGGAGATGCTCATGAACGACCATATAAGGAACTTTTCAATCATAGCTCACATAGACCACGGTAAATCTACCCTTGCGGACAGATTTCTGGAGATCACTCACTCAGTGGATTCCAGAGAGATGAGAGGGCAGATCCTTGACGGTATGGATCTCGAACAGGAACGAGGCATCACCATCAAGGCCAGCGCCGTGACAATAAACTATAAGGCAAGGAACGGAGAGACCTACGAGTACAATCTCATAGATACTCCGGGGCATGTAGACTTCAATTATGAAGTGTCCAGAAGCCTGGCTGCGTGTGAAGGGGCGATCCTGATAGTGGATGCGACACAGGGAGTTGAGGCTCAGACGCTCGCCAACGCATATCTCGCAGTGGACAACGACCTTGAGATACTTCCTGTCATTAACAAGATAGACCTCGTGTCAGCGGATCCCGAGCGGTGCAGACAGGAACTGGAAGATTATGTGGGTATACCTGCAGACGACGCTCCTCTTATCTCCGCCAAGCTCGGCACGAATGTCGAGGAGGTCCTTGAAAGGGTCGCTACCGATTTCCCGCCGCCCGGAGGAGATGAGAATGCTCCGCTGAAATGTCTTATCTTTGACTCGGCGTATGACAGCTATAAGGGAGTCATCGTTTATGTCAGGGTGTACGACGGAACTGTCAAGGCAGGAGACCGCATCAGGATGATGGGGACCGGAGCTGAATTCCAGGTCGTTGAAGTGGGGCGCATGAGGGCACTGTCTCATGAGCCGTGTTCGATGCTCTCCGCGGGGGAGGTCGGATACATCACCGCCAGCATAAAGAGAGTGGCTGATACCAGAGTGGGAGATACGGTCACATCCGCTGACAGACCCTGCGACAGTCCGCTTCCCGGATACAGGAAGGTCCTACCTATGGTGTTCTGCGGTATCTATCCGGCGGACGGGGCCGATTACGAGTCACTAAAGGACGCGCTCGCCAAGCTGGCTTTGAATGACGCATCGCTCACCTATGAGCCTGAAACATCCGGAGCACTGGGTTTCGGGTTCCGCTGCGGGTTCCTTGGGCTTCTCCATCTGGAGATCATAACGGAAAGACTTGAGAGGGAGTTCGACCTGGATCTGGTCACCACGGTCCCCAGCGTAGTATACAGGATCACGCTGAACACGGGAGAGACGGTGGAGATAGACAACCCGACCTCGTATCCGGATCCGGCTACTATAGTGAAGACCGAAGAACCCATCGTCGATGCGCACATCCTTTCGCCGACTGACTATGTCGGGGCGATCATGGATCTCTGCCAGAGACGGCGCGGGAATTTCATTGACATGAACTATATCGACAAGACCAGAGTCGATCTTCATTATGAGCTTCCCCTGGCTGAGATAATCTACGATTTCTTCGATGCCCTTAAGAGCAGGACAAGAGGATACGCGTCACTTGATTATGAGATCAAGGGATACAGGGAGAGCAAGCTCGTCAGACTGGACTTCCTGATCGCCGGTGAACAGGTCGATGCGCTCTCATTCATCGTGTTCGCGGATGACGCCTATGCCAGAGGACGGAAAACGGCAGAGCGGCTCAAGGAATATATCCCCAGGCAGCTCTTCGAGGTAGCGATCCAGGCCGCAGTCGGCGGCAGGATCATTGCCAGGGAAACAGTCAAAGCACTCAGGAAGGATGTTCTTGCGAAGTGCTACGGCGGAGACATCTCAAGGAAGAAGAAACTGCTGGAAAAGCAGAAAGAAGGCAAAAAGAGGATGCGCAAGTTCGGGTCCGTTGAGGTTCCGAGCGAAGCCTTTACAGCAGTGCTGAAACTTGATGATTGATAACAATCGTTACAGAGAGACCATACAGCCGGCGGGATCATCCTGCCGGCCAATGCCGTGTGAGCGGGAGAACAGCAGATGATTTCACGTTTGTTTTCTAAAAACGGGGTGAACTGGATCGTGGCAGGCCTGGGTAATCCCGACCGGAAGTATGAAGGAAGCCGCCACAATATGGGGTTCATCGCGATAGACCGGATCGCTGAGAAAAGAGGGTTCTCCATAACCAGATCCAGGTTCAGGGCTCTGACCGCGGTCCGCAGGGAAGACTGCGGACAGGTCCTTTATATGAAGCCTCTGACATACATGAACCTGTCCGGAGAAGCGATAGGCGAAGCGGCAAGGTTTTATAAGGTCCCCGCAGATCATGTGATCGTCCTCTGCGATGACGTGACGCTTCCGGCAGGGACCATTAGGATCAGGGCGAAAGGAGAAGCCGGCGGTCATAACGGTCTGAAGAGCGTCATCTCATGTCTCGGCAGCAGCGGGTTCCCGCGGATAAAAATAGGAGTCGGTAACGATACTCCGTCCGGAGATGAGCTGGTAGATTTCGTGCTCGGCAAACCGAATGAAGAGGACATGAAAGCGATAATGTCCAGAATGGATGACATAGATTCCGCACAGGATCTGATAAAGGCAGGTCAGCTGGAACTGGCTCAGAGCAGGTACAACAGGGGAAGTGAGAAATGAGGATCCTTGACGCGATCGCTGAAAGCCGCCAGATCGAGGAGCTCGCCGGTTCTCTCAAGGGGAGAAAATCGGCGGCAGCTCTTTTCGGCGCGCACAGGATCCATCGCGCGGTATGTGCCGCTGCTTTCTCGCTCAGGACGGGAAAGAAAGTCATCGCCGTGTTTGAAAGCGATGCGGATGCGTTCCGCTCGGCGGAAGACATGAAGGCGCTTGGCTTTGAGAGAGCGGAAGCCCTCTCTTCAAGAGAGATAACTCTCCTCGATGTGGAAGGAGCGTCCAGGGAAGAAGAGGTCGCCCGCCTTGCGGTTCTCGGAAAGGCTGCAAGAGGTGAGCTGGATGTCATATGCTGCTCCGTCGAGGCGCTCTGCCTGCTGACGATCCCTCACGAAACATATCTTTCCAGACTGAAGGAGATAAAAAAAGGCGATCGCATCGATCAGAGAGAGATGGGATCGTCGCTTCTTGACGCAGGATATACCAGGACAGAACGCGTGGAAGGAAGGGGACAGTACGCAGTCAGGGGAGACATCATTGACGTGTTTCCGTCGGACAGAGACGTCCCGCTCAGGATCGAGCTTTTCGGCGACGAAGTCGACCGGATCTCGGAGTTCTCGCCCGACACGCAGAGGAGGACTTCCGATATTGACAGAGCAGAGATCTCTCCCGCAAGAGAGATCTCGTTCCGCGGAGATGTCGGAGAAAGGATCAGAGCTTTCTGCTCGGATCTCAGGGAGGGACCACTTAAGGACGCGATCTCTTCAGACCTCGCTGAGATGGAGGAGGGGATACTGCCGGCATGTTCCGACAGGTATCTCAATATCTGTTACGACAGTCCGGAGACAGTAGCGGATTATCTCCCCGAATCTGTATTCTTCCTGTCTGAACCTGTCGAACTGGAAGCCAGGTACAAGAACCTCATGCAGCGGCACACATATGACCTTGAGGATTTCGCGGACAAGGGACTGTACACGAAGAAACTGGGAAGCTTCTATGCTGACATGAGCGAGGTGTTCGCGAAACACGACAGGGTGCTGTGCGAGACGTTCACGAGAGCTGTCGGCGAGAGAGTGCTCTCCGCAGTAGTAAACATAAACTCGAATACAGTGCCCAGGTGGAGCGGAGAGATCGCAATCCTCACTGAAGATCTGTCGGCGTACAGGAACACCGGATACAGCTGCGTGGTCTTCGCAGGTACGGAGAGAGCGGCGGAAACCGTCCGAGGAGACCTTGAGGCGGAGGGGTTCGAAGCAGAAGTTACTGCTGCAGCGTTGCCTGCCCAGGGACACGTTGCAGTCACGGGGGGGTCGCTGTCCTCGGGATTTGAATTTGCGCCGTTGAAACTGGCAGTTATCACCTCGTTCAATGAGGCAAGGAGATCCTCCGGGACCCGCAGGCAGAGAAAGGCATCGGATTCGTTCGGGAGCCTTGAGGACCTGAAGCCCGGGGATTACGTAGTCCACAGGAACCACGGGATAGGACTGTTTGACGGGATAAAGCGCATAGATCACCACGGATATGTGGCGGATTACATCACTCTGCGTTACCGGGACGGAGACATGCTCTATGTTCCTGTAACGAGCCTGGATATGGTGAGCCCGTATATCTCAGGAAAGGATGACGCAAAAGTAACCCTGAACAAACTGAATTCCGGAGAATGGCAGAAGACCAAACAGAAGGTCTACAGATCGGTCCGTGAGATGGCGAAGGAGCTGATAGAGCTCTACGCCAAACGCGAGACTGCAGAGGGGATCAGTTTCTCTCCCGATACAGAGTGGCAAAGAGATTTCGAGGCAAGGTTCCCATACGAAGAGACGGAGGATCAGCTTCGCAGTGCAGAAGAGATCAAGAAGGATATGGAGAGCCGGCGCCCGATGGACAGACTGCTCTGCGGGGATGTCGGGGTCGGAAAGACCGAGGTGGCGCTGAGAGCTGCGTTCAAATGCGTGAGCGACGGATATCAGGTAGCTATACTGGTACCGACGACCATACTGGCCTGGCAGCATTACCAGACGGTGACCGAGAGGATGGATCCTTTTCCGGTAAAGACTGCGCTTCTGTCCAGATTTGCGGATTCAAAAGCTATAAAAGCGGGGATCGCCGGGATAAGGAACGGAACAATCGACATTGCAATAGGTACTCACAGACTGCTTCAGAAGGATGTCGAGTTCAAAAAGCTGGGACTTCTCATCGTGGACGAGGAACAGAGGTTCGGTGTAGCCCATAAGGAGAAACTCAAAGAAAAGTTCCCCGGAGTCGACGTGCTGACACTGTCTGCAACGCCGATCCCGAGAACGCTCAACATGGCGATGAGCGGGATCAGGGACATGAGCACTATAGAAAATCCGCCGGTGGACAGGCATCCCGTTCAGACATATGTCACGGAATATGACCCGGACACGGTCAGGAACGCCATACGCAGGGAGCTCTCAAGAGGAGGGCAGGTATACTACCTTCATAACAGGGTGGAGACCATCGACAGGACAGCAGCTCAGCTGATGGAGATGATCCCCGAAGCCAGGATAGAGATCGCTCACGGTCAGATGAATGAGCAGCAGTTGTCCGAGGTCTGGAGAAGGATGGTGGAAGGCGAGTGCGACGTTCTGGTCTGCACGACCATTATCGAGACAGGAGTGGATATCTCCAACTGCAACACACTTATAATAGAGGATGCTGATAACCTGGGGCTTGCACAGCTGTATCAGCTCAGGGGCAGGGTCGGCAGAAGCAGCAGAAGAGCATATGCCTGGCTGCTGTTCCGAAAGGACAAGGTGCTGAACGAGGTGTCGGCAAAGAGGCTGGCTGCCATCAGAGACTTCACCGCGTTTGGATCCGGATTCAAGATCGCTATGAGAGACCTTCAGATCCGGGGTGCGGGAAGTGTGCTCTCAGCAAGGCAGAGCGGACACATACAGAATGTCGGATACGAGACATACATAAGGATACTGGAGCAGGCAGTGAGCGACGAGCAGGGCATCCGTGTGCCGGAAAAGGAGACAGAATGCCGGATAGACCTGCAGATTTCCGCATATATCCCGGACAGCTATATCGAGGATATGGAGAGCAGGATCGAGATGTACAAGCGGATCGCGGATGTTACCTGCAAAGAGGAGTATGATGAAGTCGTGAGCGAGCTTCGGGACAGATTCGGACCGCTTCCGGAATGCGTCCGACTGCTCTGCAGCGTGTCGTCCGCCAGGGCGAACGCTGCCAAGCTCGGATTCTATGAGATACGCAGCAGTAACGGGGCTGTGCTTATGTATAAGGATGACCTGACGGAAGAACAGCTCCGAGCGGCCGCAAAGGCTTTGCCCGGACGAGTATTTTACTCTGCGAGAGGGAAAAAGTATCTGACAGTCAGCGGTGCGTCCGCGGAGGATCCCCTTGATGACATTTTTACGGTGCTGGATGTTCTCAGAGAGCTTGCTGAGAACAGAGATCTGCAGGCACAATCAATAAATCGATCGGAGAACTGAAATGGCAAAAAAGAGGAAGAGCGTATACATTGCAAGAAGGGTAACCGCACTGGTTGTACTGATCCTGCTCCTGACCTGTGTCGTTCTCGCGATAACCGGCAAGGTTAAAAGAAACAAAGCCAACAAAGAGGCAATGAACAGTCTTTCCGTCTCATTCCTGGAGGAAGATCAGGTCAATGCGAAATTCACAGGGACCTCGTTCAAGGCGTCCGAGAACGGAGGACGTTTTGAATACGGGACGGAGGTCATAGACCCGACGGATCTGGTCGTGAGCCATACCTGCAACGTCACTGTGGTCGGAGACAAGAAGATCGATACTTCCAGGGAAGGAGACTGCGACATCGTCTACAAGCTGGAAAAGACGGACAGATACGGGAAGACAGTTTCAAAGGAAGTGTCCGCACACTACACGGTCTCGGACACCGCACCTCCCGTTATAGAGCTTGCAGCGCCAACTGTGACGATGTTTCTGGGTGAGCAGTTCGATCCCATGGAGAATGTCATAGCTGCCAGAGATCCGGTCGACGGAGAGGTTGCGTGCATGTTCGACTCCAACGTCGATGCTTCATCAGAGGGATCATATACCGTCGTCATGACTGCAAGGGACAGAAACGGGAACGAATGCAGGGTCGAGTATGCTGTTGATGTTGAGGAGTTCGCACCTGCGGAGACTCCCTCAGACGGGATATATACATATGCGTTCATGGTAAACAAGGCTGCAAACACGGTTACAGTATATAAAAGAGACCAGAACGGCGAATATACGATCCCATATAAGGCGATGGTCTGCTCTACCGGAGAAGACACGCCTACCGGGACCTATTACACTTATGACGATCCTTCCAACAGCAGTTGGTCGCCCTATTATCCATGGTGGCCGCTCTACGGAGGAGTGTACGGCATGTACAGTACCGGAATAGTGGATTCCATCCTTTTCCATTCGGTCCCGTATTATTCCCCCGATCCCGGAGATCTTGAGTATGATGAATACAACAAGCTTGGAACTTCCGCTTCCGCCGGCTGTGTAAGGCTCTCTGTCAGAGACATGATGTGGGTGTTCTCACACTGCCCCAAAGGAACGATGGTCGTCTTCTATGATGATGCCGACGACCCCGGTCCTCTCGGAAAGCCCGAGCCGGTCAGGATAGACACGGAAAGCCCTAACAGGGGATGGGATCCCACGGATCCGGATCCCGACAACCCATGGAACAGCTGAGCTGTTTCAGACGATGCCGCAACAATACGGCTGAGGAGAGACACTGATCATATGAGAGGCATTTCCGGCCTGCTCAATACCATTCTGGAGCGATCAATGGAGACCAAAAGGAAAAAGAGAACAAGAACAGCAGTTATAGGAATAGTGACGGCCCTCCTGTTATTTGCAGGAGTGGCCGTCTGGTTTGTTTTTTTCAGGACATCGTCAGCTGACACGGTCTATGTCATGCCGGTGAGCATGGTATCGACCTTCAGCACGGGAAACACGAACAGGTACAGCGGTGTCGTCGAACCGCAGCAGACTGTGGAGTACCGCAAGGACAATTCCAAGACGATAAAAGCGACTTATGTCCAGGAGGGCGACTCGGTCAGGAAAGGGGATGTCCTCTTTTCATATGATACCGATGATATCCTGCTTCAGATATCCCAGAAGGAACTCGACATACAGCGCGAGCAGGCATCCATAACCAGCAACAATGAACTGATTGATATGACGGACGACAGTCTGGAGAGACAGCGGCTCAGGAATCAGAACCTTCAGACGGAATACAGGATCAAGGCACTGAGGAACGAACTCAGCAGTCTCGAGGCTGCCGCAGCAAACACGGATGTCATATGCTCGGTCGACGGCACGGTCAAGAGCGTGTCGGACGGTTCGGACAGCGGAGACGCATATATCACTGTTATGAAAGCCGGTGACTATGTCGTCAAGGGAAAGATCAGCGAGCTCAATATATCCAGGCTTCCTCAGGGAACGCCTGTCGCGGTGCACAGCAGGGTTGACGATACGGTGTGGGAAGGAAGCATATCCCGCATCGACACCAGCCAGACTGCGCAGAACGAACAGGGAAGCTATTACATCGGAGGAAGAACTGAGGACAGCGGATCAAAATACTATTTCTACGTTGAACTAAACGACAGCAACGGACTTTTCCTGGGACAGCATGTCATAATCGAACCTCTCGGATCCGGCAATAAGGAAGGGCTATGGCTTTTCGAGGACTATATAGAAGACAGAGGAACGGACGATCCGTTTGTCTGGGCGGATAACAAGGGAAGGATCAAGAAGAGGCATGTGGTGCTCGGAGACTACGATCCCGAGAGCGGAAGCTGGCAGATCCTGAGCGGACTCGCCGTCTCCGACTACATAGCGTATCCGGACGGGACTGTCTCAGACGGGATGAGGACCGAAACTGAATATATGTATGATCAGGCTTCCGAATGGAACGGAGGAGAGGAAGTGTATTCATCCTCCTATATCACGGAAGACCTTCCGAACGGTTCGGAGGCGGGAGAATGATCATAGATATCAGAAACCTGTACAAGAACTACCTGAACGGAGAGATGGAAGTGCCCGTCCTCAACGACGTTACCTTTCGTGTGGATGAGGGCGAATTCGTCTCCATCATGGGTCCGTCCGGGAGCGGAAAATCCACGCTCATGAACATAATCGGCTGTCTGGACAGACCGTCCAGCGGAACATACCTGTTTAACGGGGAAGACGTGTCATCAATGACAGACGACGAACTTTCCGACCTTAGAAATAAAGGTGTGGGCTTCGTTTTCCAGCAATTCAACCTTCTTCCAAGGGAGACGGCTGTACAGAACGTCGCGCTTCCCCTTATATATGCCGGGATCGCGCCTTCCGAGAGAGAGGAGAGGGCAAGGGAGGCTCTCGAAAGAGTCGGTCTTTCTGACAGAGCGGATTTTCTTCCGACACAGCTGTCGGGAGGGCAGAAACAGCGAGTGGCCGTGGCGAGAGCCATTGTCAACGAACCGAGCATACTTCTTGCGGATGAGCCGACCGGAGCGCTGGATTCCAGGAGCGGTGAGCAGCTCATGGAACTGTTCTGTGATCTCAACAGACAGGGCATGACGATAGTGATGATAACACATGAGAGAGGAGTCGCTGCATATGCGCAGAGGATCCTCACTCTTAATGACGGGATCCTCAGAGAAAGCGGAATGCCTTATACGGAGGGCGTCAAGTGAGTAAGCAGAAAGGCGGAAAGACTATACGGAGGATCCTGCTGGTCGCAGCAGCTGTTGCCGTACTTGCCGGCATGTTGTTCGGGGCGAGAGCGCTGATCGCAGGCAACAGGAGCGTGGCGGTTATCCCGGTCATGAACATAGCAGATACATGGTTCGATTTCGGGTCATCGGGTTACGGGCAGATAAGCCAGGGCGGCACTCAGCAGGTGTGGAACGACACCAGCATGCTCATCGACGAGATCTTCGTGTCGGAAGGGGACCGCGTCAGAAAAGGCGATCCTCTGCTTCAGTATGACGTTACGCAGGCAAGCCTTCAGGAGGACAGCTGCAGGATCGAGTATGAGATGGCCGTGAGGGAACTGGAGAGAGCAGAGGAAAGGCTCGCATACATCAGGACCTTCCGCCCGAACGAAAGGCCGGAGCCTCTTTGGAGACTGTACCAGGAACCCGTAGACATAGTGCTGGATGAAGAAGGAAAGCTGGAGATCCGCTCCGGAAAGGGATCGGTCGAGGAATACATCAAAGACGGAGTATACGGTATAACGATAAACATCAATTGCAGTACGCCCATAACCAGAAACACATTCGAGACTCTGCTGTCCTACGACCCTGAGGCGGAGCTTCCCCATCCGGAAGAAGACGGGCAGCAGGAAGAAGAGTCACCTGCCGTTCCTGAGGATCCGGATATCCCTGCACAGGAAGAGGCAGAGGATAAACCTGATGAAGAGGAGAATGAAGAACAGGAAGAAAAGCCTCAGGTCAAGCCGCAGATGAATTTCACATTCGTCATCTGGGAGCATTTCGGGGAGATGGACAGTGTTCGCATAGCGTCTGTAAGGTCGAATCCTGAAGAAGACGGGGTTGCCCGAAAGAGATGGCTGGAGACTGTGCTGCCGAGAAAAGAAGGAGAAGAAGAACCGGTGTTTTTCTTCTCGCTGATCTATTCGGTAGACAGTATCTCGGGCAGCATTGAGGAAACAGTGAAAAGTCCCGAATCAGAGGTGTTCCTGTTCTCAAAGGAGAGAGCGAACGCACAGGTGCCTGAGACGGAGAGATACACTAAAGAGCAGATCGATGAGATGCTCGCTGAACAGAACAGGCTCGTCAGGGAAGAGAAGATCAACGTGGCGCAGGCTGAACTGGACTGGAGAAAAGCTCGTCAGACCGCATCAGACGGGATTGTCAGAGCAGACCACGACGGCGTGGTCATCTCTGTGGGCAGCCCATATTCAGGAAGCAGAGATGAACCGCTCATTCAGTTGAGCAGCAGCGAAGGATACCAGTTGATCAGTACTATAAGCGAACTGCAACTGAACTCGGTAAAGGTGGGGGACGAGATCACAGTTACCATGTGGTCCAACGGGCAGACCTATTCCGGAAGGATAACGAAGATCTCTCCTTACCCGACCGATAACAGTATGAGCTATTCGTATTCAGCTAACATGTCCTACTACACATATACAGCGGATCTCCTCTGCGATGATGAATTACAGCCCTGGGACGGAGGAGAGGTGCAGTTCACGGGCGGTCAGGAGGAAGGACCTTCGACTTTTGCCTTAGAGGCATGTTACGTAAGAGAAGAGAGCGGAAGGAGCTATGTCCTCAAAGCGGGTGAAGACGGAAGACTGGTCAGGCAGTATGTGGAAGTCGGCAGGATACTGTACGGCGGGTGGTCGGTCGAGATCACCGGAGGCCTGTCGCTGGATGACTGCATCGCATTCCCTTACGGGAAGAACGCAGTCGAAGGCGCCAAGGCTGATTACGAAGCCGAGGTGATGCTATGGTAAGGAACGGCGGTTTTGCGGAGAATATCAAGCTGGCATTCCGGGGGATCTCGACGCACAAGCTGAGGTCTTTCCTTACTATGCTCGGGATAATAATAGGTATAGCGTCCATAATTGCCATAGTCTCTACGATCAAAGGTACGAATGAACAGATAAAACAGAATCTGATCGGAGCCGGGACGAATAGTGTAACTGTAAAGATCAAACAGAACGACTGGGACTACGAGTTCGACTGGATGGAGATCCCGGATGGATTCTATCCCGTCTCGGACGAGACGATGCGGCAGATAAGGGAACTCTCAGGAGTGAAGTCTGCCGCCAGATTTGTCAGCAGGAACAATTCCGCATCCGTGAGCTGGGGAGGTACATCGCTGGACAGCTGCGGGATAATCGGCGTCGAGGACGGGTATTTCGTCGCCGCAGGACTTCAAGCTGTCAAGGGAAGGCTGTTCGGAGAACATGACAGCCGGTACTTCTCAAAAGTTGCAGTCCTGGACAGGCCTGCAGCGAGGAGCCTGTTCAGTTCAGAAGATCCGATAGGAAAGACGATAGAGATCCAGGGAGAGGCCTTCCTCGTAGTCGGGGTCACTGATACCAGAAACAGTTTCAGCCCGACGATAGAGACCATGCAGGACTACTACACGTACATGGGAGACAAGTCAGCCAGGATCTATATACCGATATCTGACTGGCCGATACTTTTCCAGTTTGACGAACCCGAATCGGTGATCGTGAGAGCAAAAGACACCGACAGTATGACAGAAGTAGGAAGGGCAACTGCGGATCTTCTCAACGGAGCCCTGGGGATCGGAGGGACCGGAGAAGGACAGGGCGGAGATAATGATATCCGGTATAAGGCTGATGACCTGCTGGAACAGGCAAAACAGATACAGGATCTCAGCAGGAGCACCAACAGCATGCTCATTTGGATCGCCGGGATATCGCTTATCGTCGGAGGAATCGGCGTGATGAACATCATGCTGGTCTCGGTCACGGAAAGGACAAGGGAGATAGGTCTCAAGAAGGCGCTGGGGGCAAGGAAGAGCAGGATCAGGTCACAGTTCCTGACAGAAGCTGCAGTCCTTACGAGTATCGGAGGAATACTGGGAGTCGCGGTCGGGATCGCACTGGCTTACGTGATACAGTTCGTAGCACAGGTCCCGGTATCAATCAGCGTCCCGTCCATCCTTATTTCGGTAGTGTTTTCGACAGCAGTCGGCATAGTTTTCGGCTTGCTGCCTTCGATCCAGGCTTCCAATCTGGATCCCATCGAGGCTCTCAGATACGAATGAACGATGAGGAAAATCATTTATGAATTCTTCCGATTCTTTCTATTTTCGGAAAATCTCTGCAAATAGGAGCAGGTATTACGCGGATGATCATCTGTATCATCGCTTGGCCACATTTATAATATAGTTACAGAAGACAGACGGAAGGGAGGTGCAGAAATGCTGAAACAGCACAATGAGATGTACGGAAACGATGATTGGCTTGCCGAGGAGATCAGGAGGGAAAACAGGATCTCCGCCTGGGACATGGACGGCGGAAAGCTGGTCAGAGAGGAGCACGAAGCCGGTTGTGACGCCCGCAGACTGGCTGCTGAACACGCTTTGGACTGCGATGCCGAAGCAGAAGCGCAGGCTCACAGGAAAGTCCATGGCGATAACGAACCCGGCCAGGGATTCGGCGAAGCAGTCAGAGCGATCACCCGGCAGAACGACGGAAATGTTCAGCCGGAGAAGAAGACACTGATCGTCTGTGCGCTGTTTGGAGCGTTCGCTCTCATGGCATGCTTTCCGTACCTCATACCGCTGCTCCCGCTGCTGATCATCGGACTGGCGGCGCGTGCCGCAGGAAATAAGAGAAACCAGAGATAAAAAAGATAGGAGAAAAGAAGATGGATCCCATAGTAATCATTGCAATAATCACAATCCTCATAGTAGCAGCGATAGTGATAGTAGTATCCTGCCTCTGTGTGGTCCCGCAGGGAAACACATGGGTCATTGAGAGACTCGGGAAGTATTCGACGACCTGGGGCGCCGGGCTCCACATCAAGACTCCGGTCCTGGAGAGAGTGGCGCGCAAGATCTCAATGAAGGAACAGGTTGCGGACTTTGAGCCGCAGTCGGTCATCACAAAAGACAATGTCACCATGAACGTGGACTCAGTCGTATACTTCCAGGTCATCGATCCCAAAGCTCTGACCTACGGTGTGGAACGCCCGATAGCTGCGATCGAGAACCTCTGTGCAACGACGCTCAGGAACATCATCGGTTCCATGACGCTGGATGAGACGCTTGTGGGACGCGAGACGATCAATGCCGAGACCATAAAAGTCCTTGATGAAGCGACGAACAAGTGGGGCATCGACATTACCAGAGTAGAGGTCCAGAACATCACACCTCCGCTTTCCATCCAGGAAGCTATGGAGAAACAGATGAAGGCAGAGCGCGAGAAGAGAGCGGTCATCCTTGCAGCGGAAGGTGAGAAGCAGTCTGCGATCACCAGAGCGGAAGGAGAGAAGGAATCCGCGATCCTCAGAGCAGACGCAATACGCGAAGAAAGGATCCGCACAGCGCAGGGCGAGGCGGAGGCTATCGCAGCGGTCGCCGAAGCACAGGCAAGAGCGATCGAAATGATCAACAGAGTGCAGCCTTCTCCGGAGTACCTGAAGATCCGCTCCATGGAGGCAGCTGAAAAGATGGCTGACGGACAGGCAACGAAGATAGTCGTTCCGTCCAACCTGCAGGATGTCGCCGGACTTGCAACCGTACTGAAAGAGACTATCCGCTGAATATAAGATGACAGAAGGACCCTTCGACTTACATGGCCGGAGGGCCCTTTTTGAGTCCGCTCGAAGGGGTCGGTACATAGTCCGGAGAGGCAGGGTATGAAAGAAGTCCGGTTGAAAAGAATGCCCGGTAAATGTATAATTACAGTTCAGGAATCCACCTTTCAGGAAGGGTAATGTGTGATATGAATCTGAGAAAAACTGCGGCTCTGCTTCTCATCATAGCAGTCTGCTTGAGCCTTTGTTCCTGCGGATACAATCCCAAGGTCGTCGGGACGATCACGGATCCTGATGGCAACGTGATCGATATCACCTGCGGGCAGTACCTTGTCGCGCAGTATGAGGCGACCGTGAATCTGCTCACCGAGCTCGGAGCGAGCGGTGAGATAGACCTCAAAAAGGTCATGGATACAAGATACGAAGGCAGCACCATAAGGGAGTACATCAAGGAGAAGGTCTCCAGAAAGATACTTGACAGGGCGGTGACGGATTATCTGTACAGCCAGACGGATCTCGACAGCGATGTCTCTGCCAAGATCTATTATGATAACTATATTCAGAACAACTGGGTGTCGAACAGCGATACAATGATCAAGAACGGCATCGGTTACGATAGTTTCAAAGCGTATGAATGGCAGGCCATCAAGGCAAACATGGTGCCCTATGTTCTGTACGGCGAAGGCGGAGAGCAGGAACTCACAAGAGAGTATGTCAACACTTTCATTTCCAGCGGGGTAGGAAGATTCACCTATCTGTCTCTGCCGTACCGCAAGGTCATGGATGTCGGGCTTTCCGATGATGAGAAGAGAGACCTGAGGACATACGCGAACCTTATCCTCGCAGCCTGCCGGAGCGCGGACATCCCTGCTCACGGGACTGTAAAGAACGTCATAGCTGACATAGCAGAAGAATACTCAACCAATTATCAGAACATGCTCGGATATTATCAGGACATGGAATCGATCACTTACGAGAACCAGAGGATCATTGTGGGAGACGGTTCGTTCACCACGGATCAGCAGGCGCAGATGTTCGGTGCGAAAGTCGGAGAGTTCGTCGTGGTCGACGGAGGGGACGGGCTGTTCATCATTGCCTACAGACATGCCCTGGATCCCGAGACCGACACTTATGACAATCTGATCAATGACGTCATAGCTTCCGTCGCAAGAGAGAGATTCCAGACATATATAGACGAGAAAGCCGTGGATTTCAGCATCGAGTTAGACAAAAAGGCAGTCAAATACTACGATCCGGACAAGATCGTGTTCTGACCTGAAACCGGCGCCGCAAATTTCGTTTGCGCCGCGGAAAGGAAAAGAAATGGAAAACAAGAATAGAAACCAGTCTCCAGCCAAGGACGTGGTCATGGTCGGCCTGATGACGGCACTGGTATTTATCTTCACTTATCTGCACATAGATATACCCACACCTCTTTCCAACACGATGATCCATCTCGGAAATGTCATGAGCCTGCTTGCGGCGCTGCTTTTCGGAGGATTGAGAGGCGGACTGGCTGCGGGATTCGGATCCATGATATATGACATGCTGGATCCTAGATATCTCCCCACATGCTGGGTGACTTTCATCATGAAGTTCCTCATGGGATGGGTAGCAGGAAAACTGTCCGAAAAAGCCATTGAAAATGGAAAACCGAGGTTTGCTCTTTCTGCTGCGTGCGGATCTCTCACTTATGTGGTCTGCTATGTGCTCAAAACATATATACAGAACAGGCTGATCCTCGGATACGAGGCACAGACCGTATATGCCACCATGCTTACGAAAGGGATCACCTCTCTGGCAAACGGCGTAATAGCGGTGGTGTTCGCAGTGCTTCTTAACGCAGCCATAAGACCGACACTCAAGGAAGCCGGGATAGTCAACGAACCGGCAGACAAGGAAAAATGATCAATATCGTGCTCCTGGAACCGCAGATCCCGCAGAATACCGGCAATATTGCAAGGACGTGCGCTGCAACAGGGGCACGTCTTCATTTAGTGAGGCCTATGGGGTTCACCCCCGACGATAAAAAACTGAAAAGAGCCGGGCTGGACTACTGGCATCTGCTGGATATCACGTACTATGACAGTACATCGGAATTCTTTGAGAAGAACATCGGGGAGATGTACTTTTTCACGACCAAGGGAGGGAAGGTCTACTCCGAAGTCGAGTATCCTGACGGATGTTATCTTGTGTTCGGCAGGGAGGACAGAGGAATAAACGAGAGGATCCTCTCGGCAAATTACGACAGATGTGTCAGGATACCGATGCTGGACGACGCGTCGGCAAGGAGCCTGAATCTCTCAAACTCAGTGGCTATCGCGGTATATGAGGTGCTCAGGCAGCACGGATTTGAGAAGCTGAAGACGACAGGAAACCTCACGGGGAGAGATGAACCGGAGATCATATGAACTATAAAGCCCGCTACAACAGAATAAAGGACAAAGTTACCGCGATGCCGCTGACAGAAAAGGCGGAAACTGTCTGCTGCCGCGGAGCGATCGCCGCTGCAGAAGGAACGGAATCGTTGAGAACGGCAAAGACAGATGTCAGTGCCGGTATCATCAGGGAAGAAACCAGGGAGATCTCATATCCTGCGGCTTCCATGCTTGCGTGCGGTTTTGATACGGATACAGCGGAAGAAGTTGCTGCGACAGTTGCGGAGGAATACAGGAGCGCAGGGAAGAACTTTGCGATCGGACCTTCCGGAGCGATCATGAGAAGCCCTCTTGACGGAATGAACAGCAGCAGGTTCTCCGAAGAGCCGTATCTTACCGGGAAGATGGCCGCTTCGTTCCTGAGAGGACTCAGAAAGCGCGGAGTGGAAGGATGCCTGACCGAACTGGGGTGCGGGCATTCGGAAGACAGAAAATATACTGCGGAAAACGTGGTGGAGCCCGGAGTTTTCGGAGACCTTTATCTCGAGTCGTTCAGAATAGCGGTGAGCGAAGGCGAGGCTATGGCACTGCTAATGTCAGATGCAAAGATGAACGATGAACGGCTCTGGCTCAGCAGAGAGACTACGGAAAGGCTCAGGAAAGAGCTGTCGTTTGACGGGGCTTTCGTGAGACCTGCCGGTGCGGCAGATGATCCATCGTTTTCTGTTGCTGCAGGAGCGGATCTGCTGCTCGCAGCGGAGAGCGGGACAGAGAAACGGCTTGCGGAAGCAGTGAAAAGAGGAAAACTGGACGTCCGGATCCTGGACAGCGCCGCAGTCAGGGTCAGTGCCATTGCCGACAGTTTGAAGGATGTGCCGGTCGTACTGGGCCACGATGAAGCTGCTGCCATGGGTACGGCGAGACGTGCCGCCAGGGAATGTATGGTCCTTCTCAAGAATGAAGACAGTTTTCTTCCGTTGAAGGATGGGGATAAAGTCGCCATCATAGGCTCCGCTGCCGAAAAGAGACCTGAAGAGACATACAGGATGTTCAGCAGCTTGAGACCCTCCGGGAAAACACTTCTTGAAGGACTGGGCGAATACGGGATCGATATCGTCTATGCAAAGGGATACAATGCCGACGGGAGCACAAATCCAGGACTGGTACACGATGCGAGGAATGCGCTCAAAGAAGCCGGCAAGGGAATATTGACGCTGGATCTGCCTTCGGGAACAGAGAGCGAGGGATACGACAGGAAAGACATGAAGCTTCCTGACGGAATGCTCAGACTGGCAGATTTCCTTCTGGAAGAAGGGCTGCCTCTCGCATGTGTCATCATGTCAGCATCGCCGGTGGAAATGCCGTTCGAATACGGCATGAAGAGCATCCTGTTCACGGGACACTGCGGGGATGCGACCGGCACAGCGGCAGCTGATATACTGACTGGCAGGATAGATCCTTCCGGACGTCTGGCATTCTCATGGCCTTCAAGGACGTCCATGATCGTGCCGTCGGAAAAGCATATCTACAGGGAAGGTTATGCAACCGGACACAGATCATATGAACTCGGACATGATTTTTCCGGATATCCTTTCGGATACGGGCTGTCCTACTCTCAGATAGAGTATCTGGGCTCCAGGATCGACAAGCACGTTATCATAGGAGAGCGTCAGACCGCAGACATACTTGTAAGAATAAAAAACAACGGAGAACGCGCGTCTGCGTTTGTGGCTCAGGTCTATCTCAGACGCGGTACAAGCAGGATGAGAAGACTGGCAGCGTTCAAAAAGATATGGCTGCTGCCCGGACAGATACGTAACGAGCACATAGAGGTTGAGGCTTCGCGTTTCAGAGAATTTGACCCTGCCACATCCGAGAAGGTGTTCTGTGCAGGTCAGTACACGCTTGAACTCGCAGTCAGCGCAGGAGATGAAGGTGTTCTGGAGTCGTTCGATATGAGCGTCTTCCCGAAGGAATGGAACACGGTCCCTTCTGTTGAAGAATGGAACGGGGACTGGATCGAAAAGAAACTGACAGAACTGAAAAGAAGAAAAGAAGACGCTCCCAGAACCGAGGAGGATGTAACGTTCAGGGATGTACATAGGACGATGGCAGGCAGAGCCCTTCTCACTGAATTGAAGGAGAGCCTTGACAGTGAGGACAGACATTTCCTGGAACAATGGAAAGATGCCGTTCTGGATATGCCGGCAGTGACAGCGGAAAAGCTGGTGGACCTGAGGATCGACAGCAGGATGGTTCTGAAAGCTGTGAGAGCAACGGTCAGAAAGGAAGCCGGAGGTCTTGGATTTGGAAAATAATGGAAAGGTGCGGGCGGGAAGGAAGAGGAACTACGGCAAAGATCTTTCCAGAGCTGAGAAGAACTGTGCAAGAGACATAGCCGCAGCAGCGATGCTGCTGGTGCTGTCGGGCTGTGCGCTTGCGTGGACAATGCTCGGGAAGATGATCCCCGAAGTACTTCTTCCATACAGGTATGCACTTGGCTCGGCTTCGATCTCTGCGATTTTGTATGCGCTGCTGAAGATAATAGAGGGGATCTCAGAAAAGAAAGCCTGCAGATCCATAACCAGAGGATCTGTTTATGCCGTACGTCTCAGCGAAGAGCAGCAGAAGCTGATAAGCAGGACGCTGGCACGTCAGAGCGCAAAAGAGCATTTTCTCTGCTATTCATTCATCCTCGCTCTGCTTACGGCAATACTGGCGACATCATATGTGAAGAGCGGAAACAGCAGTTCTCTTATCGTGCTGTCTGCCGCAGCTGTCACCGGATTCTGCATGACGCTTATCGCTTATGTCAGGGATATCGTAAGGACGTCGTCAAAGGACGGTTTCTGCACGGTATCGGAAAGAGGGATAATCCAGGCAGGAAAGGTATATCCGTTCCGTGCGGAGAACAGAGACGTTACCGAAATGATCCGCTTCGACGACTGCTACTCTGTGAGATTTATCACAGCCGGAGTCCTTGGGCTGATGGTCAATAAGGACTTTCCGCTGCCCAAGGAGGGATCAGTCAGCCGCGAACTGATAGGAGCGGATGAGGAACCCGTGCTTCTGTCTGCGCTTAAGCCGATCTCGGCAAGGGTAGTGGAAGGACCATACAGACAGCTGCCTTTTGAAGTCACTGTTTTCTCAAAGGACGAGGAAGAGGACTGTGAAGTAATACCGGACAAAAGCATTTTTCTCCGTATCCTTGCATATGCTGCTGTGCTCGCGCTGATCGTATCGGTCATGATCTCTGCCGGGATCATCGGTTGACAATGACATAAATGAGACTCCCCGGGGCAAAAGCCCTGGGGAGTCGGTTATTCTGCCGGAACATCAGATCCGGGCAATATGGATCGATGTATTGGATCAGATCAGATCAGGCACAGCGCGGAGAGCGATATGGCTCCGAAGATCATCCACTTCCTGAAACAGGACTTGCCTGTCAGAAGCGAGAATATCCACAGAACGCACCCTGCGAAGCACAGGCAGACCAGCCAGGTGCTTTGAAGCCTCAGGGGAGTAAAACCGAAGCAATGAATATAAAGGTACAGCTTGGAAAACGCGATAGCTGAAAAGATAAGGCTCTCTGCCAGAAGCACGATACATGGAACCAGGAATAGAGGAGAACGCTTTGTTTCAACCGAAGTCATGCGGGTGACGAACCAGAGAAGAGTGAAGTTGACTGAGATGACCCTGCACAATTCAAAGAAGCCTTCCCGCGCGTACTGCGATACGATGAATCCATCCGGAAGAGTTCCGGTGAATGCGCCGAACAGATACGAGCTCTGCAGAACGAAAAAGGCCAGATACATCATGGAAAAAGCTCCGATCACGAAAGCCCAGGCATTTGCCGGAACTTTTCTGATCCTCTCCAGAAAACTCATTGCAGCTGATCTCTCACGCTCTAGAGTATCCCTGTCTGTCCTCGCAGTACCGGAGATCAGGCCGAAGAGCCAGCACCCTATGGGAATGCTGAGAACGAGTCGGACGAAAGCGATCTCGTCGATACACTCTGCTATCATATCGAGTATTCGCTCTACAAAGTCACTGACGATGAGGAAGCGGTCGTGAAAACCGCTGTCTGCGGAAAGAAGAAGCGAAGTCGCCTTGAAGAAAAGGAAAGCTCCGATCATGAATGCGGCAACGGTCCACAGCAGCCGACCGTCTTTTCTGCGCTCGCGGTGTGAGAACAGACGGGAAAGTGAGCAGAAGAGAGTGCGTATCCTCAGGAAGAAGTGACTGAACGGGATCAGAAGAAAACCGTTGAGGGCGTCCAGAGGAAGGAGATGCCCGCTTTTTCCCTCCAGAAGGACATCTCCTCTGGAGATGATCCACCAGACAGCGAAAATATGAATGAACAGCAGGATCTGATCGTGATCCCACACTGATCCGTTTTCCCTGATCCCGGAGAAAACGGCACAGGCAAAGCATGCTAACCATATCCAGCTCTCGGCGCTCCGGGAAACGTTTTTGTTGATCAGTTCAGTGACTGCAACGATCAGGATGGCCGTAACTGCGAGATATGCAGAACGGGAGAACTGTGAATCAATGAAAATTCCGGTATAGGCAAAAGCAAGCACATAAGACAGGACTGCACAGACGGACTCGTTTGCTGTCACTTTGAAGACAGTCTCTGTTTTATCTGTAGGCTCTGGTATGAAACCGGGGATTCCCTGAGGGACAGTGTCTGCAGTATTCAATCCTCTTCATCTCCTTCCTCGCTGAACTCCAGAAGGTCTCCGGGTTGGCATCTGAGTTCGTGACAGAGGGCCATCAGCGTAGAAAAACGCATGGCTTTTGCTTTCCCTGTTTTCAAGATCGAAAGGTTGGCGGGAGTGATCCCGATCTTCTCGGCAAGAGCTCCGGCAGATATCTTTCTGCGAGCCATCATGACATCCAGATTAACTATGATCTTCACTGCAGCCTCCTCATACAGTCAGGTCAAGTTCAGCCTTCATGCTGATAGCCTGCTGAAAAATGTTCTTGATCACCCTGACGATCATCATCATGAATCCCGCCGCAGCGGAAACGA